>DATDHL010000313.1:0-2326 GCA_036521575.1 Edaphobacter sp.
GCAGCGCGGGCTTATGAAGAGGATGAGCAATGGCGAAGGGTTCGGAGACGATGGGGTGAGCTGCGTCTTCGTAGAGGCGGACGGTAAAAACCGGGGAGGAGGTTTGGGTGGGAACCTCAGTGATCGGGAGGGCCGATGCTCCGGGTGCGGTTTCAGGGGTAGGGATGGGCGCCGGAACCAGGACCGGGGTGGGGGCAGGGGCTTCGGCGGTGAACTGGTCGAGTTCGAAGAGGAGTTGGTTTTGGGCCTCGGCGACGGCGCGGGCGTTGAGGGCGGCGATCTCGGCGGCAGCCTCAGCCTGGCGGATGGCGCGCTCGGCCTCTTCGGCAAGGAAGGCGCGATAGCTTTGGGAGTGGGCGTAGCGCTCGGCTACGGCAGCGGCGATACGGGAGGAACGGGACTTGGCTGGCGTGGCTGGGGTAATCGGTGTGGGCGCGCTGCCGGGAGTATGGATGCGGCGGGCGCGATGGGCGGCGAGACGCTCGGCTATCTGCTCCTTGAGGGCGAACGGGGTTGCTGCTTCCATCTGGCTGGAAGCTTCGTCTGGCGGGAGTACGTCCAGTTGTGCGGAACTCATGGTGCTCAAACCTAAACTCGCTTCCGTGAAATCGTTTAGCCTCAAAGGGTGGTACTTCTGACAAGCCTCGAGCCGAATGAACAGGATGTGTGGGCCCAACGACAACGCTGGCTGGTCGAGCATGGTCTGACTTGCTGCCGGAACCGAATCGCCGGCGTCCTGAAGACCGTTTACCTCTTGATAACTATCACGCTGATTGCGGCAAGTCATCCACAGTTGGGGGCGCAGGAGGTGTCAAATCAGGCAACCCCTGCGGTGGGTGCGGCGGCTGCGCTGCCGGATGGTCCGGACGCGGCGCAGTTGCAGGCGAAGTTTCCCGAAGCCGTCATGCTCCCGCCAGCGGAAGATACAACAACGCTGGTGGCGGAGGCCGATACCCAGTCGAGGATTGGTAACCGGCTGGTGCTGGACGGAAACGTTGTGGTGACGTTTCGCGACCGGAGGGTTGAGGCCGATCACATCGAGTATGACGAACCGACTGGTGAACTGACGGCGACCGGACACTTGAAGGCCACCGGTGGAGCGAACAACGAGATCATCACGGCGAGTCATGGGGCGATGAACCTGAGAACGCAGACGGGGCGGTTCTACGACGTGACCGGGTCGGTGGGACGGAAGACGGTCGCGCATAGAACGTTCTATACGAATAACAATCCTTTGCTGTTTACGGGACGCATGGTGGTGAAGACGGGACCGCAGGAGTATGAGGTATATGACGGGACGGTGACGTCGTGCCAGCTTCCGCGTCCTGACTGGCAGCTCTATGCGGGAAAATTCAGTGTAGACAGCGAAAAGGCACGCGCGAGCCACAGCGTGTTCCGGTTAGTTAATGTGCCGCTGCTGTATCTGCCCTACGTGACGCATCCGGTGGATACGGGGAGTCGGCAGAGTGGCGTTCTGATCCCTGAGATAAGCAACTCGTCGACCAAGGGGCTGGTTTTGGGCGAGCAGTTTTACTGGGCCATTAATCGCAGCTCGGATCTGACGGTGGGAGCACAGTACTTTTCGCGGCGCGGATGGGAGCAGTCGGGGACGTACCGGTATCGCGGGCTGGACAACAACTTTGCGAAGGGACATTACAGCGGGCTGTTGGATCGCGGTTACTTCAACAGCGCCGGGCAGTATGTGAATCAGGGCGGTGAGGATGTGACCTTCGCCGGGAGGTACGATTTCTCTCCCGAGACGCGAGTGGTGGCGGATATGGAGTATCTGAGCTCGTATGCCTATCGGCAGGCGTTCACGGAGAACTTCAATCAGGCGGTCTCGACGGATATTCTCTCCTTTGCTTTTGGGGTCCATCAGGGGGGGGGATACATGACCTCTCTGCTCGCGGATCGCTACCAAGGTTTGAAGGCGGCAGCCACGGCCACTACGCCAGAGGAGCAGGTCAGAATCTTCCATGCGCCGGCGCTGGAACTGGCGACGACAGAGCACAGGCTGGGCGCAACGGACCTGCAGTGGAACGTAGAGAGCTCGATCGCTGGATTGAAGCGGGTACAGCCGAACTTTGCCACGGCGGGGCTGACGAACCGGTTCGATCTGTATCCGGAGCTGGCGCTGCCGCTATCGGCGGATGGATGGCGCTTCCGACCCTCGATCGGAGTGCGCGAGACGATCTACAGCCGCAGCCGTATAGTGCCGTATACACCGGGACCGCCAAAGGAGAGCGGGCAGGCGGTGAATCGCTCAGACCTGGAACTCGGGTTTGAGGCGCGTCCTCCGGTCATTGAGCGGACATTTGACTCGAAG
>DATDHL010000314.1:0-2118 GCA_036521575.1 Edaphobacter sp.
TGCCAAGGGGCGCAGGCGCGCGCATGGCTGGAGGAGCGCAAGGCCGAGCTGCTGCCCGTCCCTTACTTCCACGTCGTGTTCACGTTGCCAGCGCGGATCGCCGCCATCGCTTACCAGAACAAGACCGTCATCTACGATCTCCTGTTCAAGGCTTCATCACAGACGCTGCGCACGATCGCGGCCGATCCCAAGCGACTGGGCGTGCGGATCGGCTTCACATCGGTACTCCACACCTGGGGCTCCACGATGACGCAGAACCCTCACTCATGATACCGGGCATTATCATCTCCTTGATTTTCAGTGAACAACGCAAGCTGATCTTCCGCGCAACCCCCCTGCAGAGCTAGCTTGCCGGTGCGGTGGAGGCGCTCAACTACGCTGCGAATGGGTTCAGCATCCAAATCACGGCGGCTGACCTCCCAAGGTGCACGAGGAGTTACTTGTTCGCGCTTCAACAGGCCGGCTTCAACCATCCTTTGGATGGTGTGGTGACTGACGCCGCATATTCGCGCAGCTTCGCTCAAACTCACTCTCTCCGGATCGTGCAGAGCTCGTTTTTGACCGGCAATCGAATGGTTACGCCGGGCTGTCGCTACACGGGTCTGATTCCACCGCTTCCCTTTGCCCGTGGAATAGCCGCGTCGGTTCAACACAGAGGCGATCTGGTCGTCGCCGTATCGAACAGCCATGCGACGAATGATCTCCAGCGCCTCCATGGGCGTGGCCGTTTCCGTAGCGGAACGCGGTCGCTCCATCGCGAGTTGCGTATGCGCGCCTCCCTTCCAGTGAATCACCAACTCAAGGTGTTTTTTATCCTGGTCAGTGCCCACAATGATCTCTTCGATGGCGGTGCGGAAGATCATCTTCTTAAGTGTCGGGGGACAGTGGTTGCTCTGCCAGACTCCAGCAAAGTGATCGCCCATCGAACGCATTCTGATTTCCTCTTCAGGCGATAACGAATAGCGCTCGGTTCCGAGACTGGAAAGCCGCTGCTTGACTGCCTCGATCTCTTCCAGCTTTCCGTTCCACCGCCGTTCCAACTCGCTGGCTGCAAGTCGATTCCGGGCATCCACCGCGTCGTACTGTTCGAAGGCCTTCCTCGCCTCATACACCAATTGCTCGAGCTTGCGGGACAGGGCGGCACGTTGAGCGGTGCCGCCGGCACTCAGTTCTTCGAGAGCCCGCAGACTGGCTTCCACTCCCAATGGCGCGATCGCCTTTAATAGTTCTTGTCCTACGCACCGGTCTACCGAGCTGCCGCCGAAGCCGATGCAATACTGCCCGCCATCATCGTAGTCGCCTTTGCAAAGGTAGCGCGCATGGGTGCCGCGGCCGCCCCAATACCGTACATGCAGCTTGCGTCCACAATGTCCGCAGCGCAGGAGTCCGACCAGAAGACCCTGGCCAGCGCGAATCGCCGCCATCGATTCGTCTCCCTCCCAGTTCACTGAATTGCGCCGTATCATTCGCTGATTCTCTTCGTAGGTTGCCCAGTCAATATAACCTACATGATGATCGCGGATGAAGACGCGGCACTCTTCGGCGGGGCGCATCGCGCTCTGACGTTTCTCGAGCCGGCCTCCTACCAGCAAGGTCGTTACTGGACGCCGTCCCCAAACATAGGCACCGGCGTAGAAGGGATTGTGCAAAATGTCGCGGATTAGGCTCTGCGAAGGAACCTTCCAGATCAGCCGCGTTCCCTGTATGGGATTGACCGGTAGCTCCAGGTCGTGATCACGGAACCATTGGAATGTCTGACGCACGCTCCACAGTTCTCGAAACTTGGTGAACACGAGCTGTATCGCTTCGCAGACCCGTCGGTCGGGATGAAACATGATCTTACCCATGGGGTCGCGGACATACCCAATCGGAAGCCTTTTGAACAGTTCGCCGCGGCGCGCTTTGGCCTCCTGCCCTGCCAACATCCGTTGGCGTATAACCTTGAGCTCGACGACGCTGAGTGTCCCTTTGATGCCTAACACCAACTGATCGTCGAGATTATTCAACTCGTAGACCTGTTGCTCGTCAGCGATTAGCGTTCCAAAGATCTGGCATACCTCCAACAGCCGACACCAATCTTTGTCCGTTCGGGATAGCCGTGATACCTCTCGGCTGCCG
>DATDHL010000315.1:0-3608 GCA_036521575.1 Edaphobacter sp.
CTTCATGGAAAGCTCTCTCCCTTATAGGATCGTTTGCATCTTCCAAACGATCACCGCTTTATGCGGCTACTCATTCTTAACACGCCTCCGCCCCAAAAGACGCCCCGCATCTTTCGATGTTCCGCCCTTGATTCCCCCACATACGCCAGACGATTGCCGACCTACCCGATCTCGACCAGCACATCCTCGCCCTCAACCCGCACCGCAAACGTCCCGACCCGTTCACCCTCCGGATACTCCGCCACCCCCGTCTTCGCATGAAAAGCCCACGAGTGCCAGGGACAAACCACCGCCTCGCCCTCCACCCACCCCTGCCCCAGCGGTCCCTGCCGATGCGGACAAACGTTATCCAGAACCGAAAGCTCCCCGCCTACATTCGCCAGACAAACCCCAACACCCTCAACCTCAGCCTCCATCACCTGCCCCACCGCCGGAGCCTCCGCCAACCCACACAAACGAACCCACTGCGCCACTCGAAAAATACCTCTCCCTCCATGCTACAGGCATGTCACAAAAGAGAGCCCGATACGAGTCTGAAACGGCTTTCAAATCACGTGGATGGCCTTCAGGTAAGCCTCGACGCCAGCGCCGACGATCTCGACACCAATACATAGCAGGATGAAGGCCGAGAGCCGCAAAACGACCGTGGTTCCGGAAGCACCAAGCAAACGTTCTGCGGCCCTGGCGTAGCGATAGCAGATGTAAATGGTTATGCAGACCACCGTTATGCCGACAAGCGCTGCAATCAGAACGCTGGGCGAAAACACCGACGATGCGTGCAGCTCCGTAGGCAAATGCGCGCCGAGTGTAATCGCAACCGAGATCGAGCCGGGGCCGACCGTAAGCGGCATGGTGTACGGATAAAAAGCGCGATCGAGAATGCCTACACCCTGCTCCTTGTTCGAACGAGTGCCGCCCGGGTCCTGCGACAGCAGTGACCATCCGGTTATAACCACGACAAATCCTCCACCAATCTGGACGGCGTAGATGGAGATGCCGAAGAAAGTAAGAACTTTGACTCCCCACAGCAGCGAGCCGACCAACAGAAAAAAGCAATAGATGGAAATTTTTCGTGCAAGCGCGCGATGCACCGCCGGTTCGAGTCCCCTGAAAACATTGAGGAGAACGGCAGCGGCGGCGAGGGGATTGACGACAGGGAAAAGCGTTGCGACCACAAGAACCGTGGCCTCGATGACGGTCGATGCATCATGCTGAAGATCAATCACCGGCTGAGCCTTCCCTGTTTATAGTGCGAAGCACCAAAGCTCGCTGCACCAAATAAGCGCCGAAACAGAGAATGAGGCACTTGGTGAGCAAATTTGCATTGTAGCGCCATGCGAATGCGGAAAGCCCCGCATTTCGCCGTAGCCGGTGCAGTCGCAATCCGCCCTGCTTTTCGCGGACGTCCGTAGAAGCCACTATTAGCTATCTCGGAGAGCGACCATTGGACTGATACGCGTTGCCCTTCGTGCAGGCAGAAGGCATGCGACGGCCGAGGCGAAGAGGAATACTCCTGCAATGATTGCGAGGACGGAGGCGTCGCGCAAACTGCTCTGGGTCCACCGATGGACGGCATCGCTGAGACCGATGCTGAGGAGAATGCCGAGGATGAGCCCCATGCCAGTGGTCCGAGCGGTTGCGGTCAGGGTGAGCAAAAGGATATTCCACTGCGGCGCACCGAGGGCCATTCGAACACCGAATTCGCGGGTTCGCTGCTCCACAGAGTAGGCCACGACGCTGGCGAGACCGATGGCGGCGAGACCGAGGGCTACGAACGAAAAGACGGCGAAGAGCACTGCGATGAAGCGCTCGTGCGACCAGACAAACATGGAAAGAAACTCGTCCATCGAGTAGACGAAGCCGACTGCCTGGTTTTGGTTGAGGGCGCAAATATTGGTGCTGATGGCGTGGAGAAGCGCGGTGGGATTGCCGATGGTGCGAACGAAAATAGTTGTGCCTTGGCCGACGAGGATGGAGGATGGGATATAGGCCTGGGGAAGGACGGGACGGTGAAGACCGTCGTTGCGCACATCGCCGACTACACCGATGACCTCGTAGGGCTGGTCCATGTTTGGTGCCAGAAGCAGAGCATGCGGAACTTGCGATAACTCCGTCGGGAGTATCTGTCTTCCGATCGGATCGGAGTCAGGGAAGTAGCGTTGGGCGAAGGTTTTGCTGATCACGGCGAGGTGTGCTCCCCGAAGAACTTCCTCGCGTGTAGGCGTTCGTCCTTGCAGCAGGGGAATGCGGAGGACCGAGAAGTATTCGGAACCAACTAGATTGACTCCACTTTTGCGACTGCGGTCGAGAGTGCCGCCGATAATTTGTACAGGCTGGCTCCAGTTGTTGTCGGGCGGATAGCCTACTGCAGAGATAGCGGCGTTGGTAACTCCGGGTGTAGTTTTGATCTTCTCGATGAGAGCATCGTAGTAGTTCACCCTCTCCTGCCAGGCTGGGAAGGATTTCTCCGGCAGGCTGATTTCGAACGTGAGTATGTGATGTGAATCGAAGCCTAGTTGAGCAGCATAGGCCTGCAGGAAGTTGCGCATGGCGGCACCTGCACCGGCAAGCATAAGGACGGTGAGCGCGGTCTGTCCGACGATGAGAGCGGTGCGGGTTCGCGCTCCCTGAGAAGTCGTGGTCCGAGAGCCGGCAGACTGGACCATCTGGCTGATGTGGGGACTCGAAAACTGCAACGCAGGAGAGAGTCCGGCGAGAATTCCAATGGCGACCGAGACGGCGGTGCTGAAGAGAAGAACCGGTGTGTTCAGAGTGATGACGACTTCATGCGGGATGGAGTACTCGGGGAGCAATCCGGTAATGAGGCGTATGGCGACATTGGCAAATGCCATTCCGAGTACGCCGCCAATCACGGACAGGATAACGGCCTCGGTAAGCAGTTGCTGCACGATGCGAATGCGGGAGGCCCCGAGGGCAAGGCGGGTTGCCAGCTCCTGCAGTCGGGCCGTTCCGCGGGCAAGCATCAGGATGGAGACGTTCCCGCAGCCGATGAGAAGTAGCAGGGCGACCGAGACGAAGAGCAGAATCAGCGTGCCTTTGAAATGGCCGAGTAGCCAGTCGTTAAGGGTCTCAACCTTGATGCGGTAGCCGTCCGGCGGCAGGAGCGATGGTTCATCGTGGCCAACCCGTTGTACAAAGCCTGTCAATTCACCAGCTGCAGCAGCGGTCGAGACGCCAGGACGAAGCCGTACGAGCGTCTGGAAACGGCTCTTAGGATTCATGCCCGCCGGCATAGGCAGGTACACCTCGGAATCATGCCAGGTAAAGCGTGGCCCGACGACGCCGATGACGGTGTATTTCTGTTGGTTGAGTTCAAGGACCTTCCCGAGGACATCAGGATTGGAGGCAAAGTGAGTCTTCCAGAACGGGTAGCTGATGACGGCTACAGGCGGAGGAGCTACACCGGCCGGAGCTTCAGCCGCGGTGAAGACTCGGCCCATCAGAGGAGGTGCATCGAGGAATTGAAGGCTATTGCCGGTCATCTCCAGTACTTTGACCGACTGCGGTATCTCGCCGTCGGTAGCGACCATGCTTGTATCGTTCTGCGCGAAGATATCTTCGATTGATTTGGTCTGACGAAGCTGGTC
>DATDHL010000316.1:0-3011 GCA_036521575.1 Edaphobacter sp.
GAAAAAGGCCCGCTCGCGGTTAGCGCGTCAGCGGGCCTTTCAGAAGTCCTTGGTGCGTTTCGTTACTTCGCCACACCGGACACAGCCGCCAACACGCTCTCCGCATGATGATGGTGATGCCCGTGATGGTGCTTCACGAAATTCATCTCCATTTCAGCGTAACGTCCACGTCCGCATAAGTCAAATCTGGCCGCATGCCAGTGCAGACGCAGTTGCAGTGCATGCCGTTGCCGCTACTTTCTTGCTTGTCATCTCCGGAGGGGATCTGCTGGTGACTTTGCCGTTGCTTTTGCTCTCATTATTAACCAACCAAACAATCGTCATTTCGACCGAAGCGATGGACAGCCTCATCGTCCATTGCGCAGTGCAGAGACCCCCGCATTTCGCCTTCGCCTTTACCGTTTGTCCTTAACCGATAACTGAGAACCGACAACGGATAACACGGCAACGCCCCGTAAAGGTCATTGACGATCTCCCTCCGCTCTCGTACCCTTCCGCAAGAAAGCAGTCAGCAGCTCCCAAGGAGACCCACCCCATGCTCAAGCTTCGCTACAAACTTCTCGCCGCGGCCCTCCTCGTCGCCGCACCCATCTTCATCATCGCGCAGACCGCCACCAAGGCCCCCGCGCCGGCCGCCGCAACCGGCCTCCTCGACATCAACACCGCCAATCCCGACCAGCTCAAGGCTCTCCCCGGCATCGGCGACGCCTACGCCAAACGCATCCTCGATAACCGCCCCTTCACCGCCAAAGACCAGCTTGTCAGCCGAGGCATCCTTCCCCAGGCGACCTACGACGGTATCAAGAACCTCATCATCGCCAAGCACGCCGCCACCAAGTAATCAGAACAATCTCTATCGCACCACAAGGCTGACTGCTACCATGCAGCCAGCCTTTGTTTTGCCTTCCTCCTATGCTGCAAAGATCGGCTCGCCTCCAATACTTCCTTCTCGCCATCGTGTCGTTCTTCGCGCTCACGCATCTCTATCTGGGTTTCAAGCAGAATTTCTACACCCAGGCCAACGTCCGCGCTCTCGCTCGCATACCCTTCTTCGGTGGTACCCGCGGAGCTACGCTAACCTCCCTTCTGCCCGAAGCCACCGCTGCCGGGCTCAAGACAGGCGACACCATCCTCACCGTCAGCGGCCGCCCCTTCACCGGCAACGTAGTCCTGTCACAGGAGGTCCGCCAGCGCCAGCCGAATCAGATCCTCGACGTCACCTTCGTCCGCCTCGGCAACCCCGCACCATCGCACGCCACTATCGTCCTCGCGCCGATCCATACCCAGGACACTACCGTCTGGCAGTGGATCGTCCTCACCGTTATCTCCCTCTTGTCCGCCTTCTGCCTCTTCACCGGCCTCTACGTTGTTCTGGCGAAACCCCGCAACCCTCACGCCTGGTTGATCCTTGGCATCCTGGCCTTTTTCGATGCTCTTTTCATCGCGCCCTCTTCGCTGCTCGGCCCGCTGACGCCCATCGCCATCATCTGGTCCGTGATCTCGCAGACCGCCATGCCCCTCTGCCTCATGGCCTTTGGCATCTATTTTCCCGAGCGCTCAACGATCGACATCCGTTTTCCCTGGATCAAGTGGCTCATCCTCCTCCCCGTCGTCTTGCTCATGCCCTTCGATCTGCTGCAGTTATTGAGCCACAACTACAACTTTGCCGCCTGCCGCTGGCTCGACCCTTATCTGACCCGAATCGACTCCATCCAGACCATCGCCAGTTTTCTCGCCATCTGTTACTTCTTCATCTGTCTCTTCCCCCGGATTCGCTCTGCCACCGGTGACGCCCGCCGCCGCCTCCGCATCCTCTATCTCGGGTCCTCCGTCGGCCTCACCCCCTTCTTCGTTCTCGTCTTCGTCGCTCTCATCCGCAAGACCCACGTCGGCGAGGCCGTCCCCGAGTGGATCGTCCTCACCATCGTCGGAATCCTCTTCCTCTTCCCCCTCACCCTCGCCTATGTCGTCGTCGTCCAGCGCGCCATGGACGTCCGCATCCTCATCCGACAGGGCACCAAATACTTCTTCGCCCGCCAATCCGTCTTCGTCTTCTCCGTCCTGATCACCATCTGGATGGCCTACAACATCAGCCGTTTCTTCGCGAACCCCGGCCACCACCGCGCCGTCGATGTCGTCCGCATCTTCGGCATCATTCTCTTCTTCTTCACCTTCCGCTTCATCATCTCCAGGCGTATCCAGCAAAAGATCGACCAGCGCTTCTTCCGCGAAGCCTACTCCACCGAACAAGTTCTCTCCGAGCTCTCCGACGAAGCCCGGACCTTCACGGAAGTAGCCCCCCTCCTCAACACCATCACCCAGCGCATCGGCTCTACCCTCCACGTCGAGCGCATCGCCGTCTTCCTCCGCTCCGGCGACACCTTCCGCCTCCAGCTGGCCACCGGAGCCCCCTTCGCTCCCGGCTCACTCGCCTTGTCGCCCACCTTCGCCGCCATCTCCCGCCTCACCCACGGCCGCGCCCCTGCAAACGTCTATCGCGACGACCCATCCAGCTGGCTGGTTGAGGCCAGCGACACCGAGCGCGCCACCCTCGCCGACCTCTCCACCGAGCTCCTCGTCCCCCTCCCCGGCCGCAACCGTCTCGTCGGCGTCATGGCCCTCGGCCCCAAGCGTTCCGAAGAGCCCTACTCCCGCACCGACCGCCAGCTCCTCCAGTCCATCGCCTCCCAAACCGGCCTCGCCCTCGAGAACGCCGAGCTCCTCGAACACCTCACCACCGAAATCTCCCACCGCGAGCGCATCTCCCGCGAGATGGAGATCGCCCGCGAGGTCCAGGAGCGTCTCTATCCCCAGGTCTATCCATCCCTCCCCGGCATCGACCTCGCCGGCTTCTGCCGCCCCGCCCAGGCCGTAGGCGGCGACTACTACGACTTCTTCATCCTCCCCCCATACCGCGGCGACGCGGAGCGGCTCGCTCTCGCCCTCGGCGACATCTCAGGCAAAGGCATCTCCGCCGCCCTCCTCATGGCGAGCCTCCGCGCCAGCCTCCG
>DATDHL010000317.1:0-1632 GCA_036521575.1 Edaphobacter sp.
CAGGCAATCAACAACGCGCCAACGACTTCGAAAGCTGGTTCTACGTCGCTCCCACACTCGGAGCCACCGCGCTTACCGTTGCCACTCCAGCCATGCAAGTGCTCTCCAACCGTTTCGGAGCGATCTCTGTCGTCGCAATTGGAACTACTACGCCCACCATCACTCCGCAGGCCACGCTCACAGTCAACTATCCAGCCATCGCCCCGACTAAGGTCACGCTGGTTCTCACCGGAGCAACCGGCGTAGGGTCCATCGTCAACGTCCCACCGTCCGTCACCATCGCACAGAACCAAAGCAGCGTAACCATCCCCATCAACGTCACAGCAAACCCCGGCCCAAACTTTCCTGCCACAGCTCCCATGTCCTTCACACTCACCGCCACTCTCACGTCGGCTATCGGTGGAATCAGTTCACTCAGTGCAACCTTTACTCTCGCCGGCTCCAATCCTTCTATCGGCATCATTGTTGGCATCCCAGTCGTGGTCGAAAGAGGCTAACGGCAATCGTCGTCTCGAAAGGAACCGCATGCGCGCCGTCTGGTCATTCTGGAGCAAGCCATTCCACGCTTACAAAAGCTCCAGTTGGGGGCATCCGTTGCAGCACATGCTGGCCTGGGGGTTATCGTTACAAACCGCGCGCGCCCACTATCCCGAAACCTTTCTCATCACCGACACTCCCGGCAAGCGCTTCCTCGTCGATCAGCTCGGCCTGTCCTTCACGCACGTCTCCACCGAACTCGACCGCCTCAAAGAGGTACATGTGGACTGGTGGGCCATCGGCAAACTCGTCGCCTACAGTCTGCAGGATCGCCCGTTCCTACACATCGACAGCGACGTCTTTCTTTGGAAACCTCTTCCCCCGCACCTTGAAGCCGCACCCGTCGTCGCCCAGGCACCCGAACACTTCGACGCAACCATCGACCGCTTCAGCCCCAGCATGGTCGAGCAAGCCTTCGCCACCAACAACCTCTCTCTCCCCATCGAGTGGGAGTGGGCGCGTTCACGAGACCCCTTCCACTTCCGCGAAGAAAATTGCGGAATCCTTGGTGGCTGCGACACTGCCTTCCTTCGCTACTTCAGCAACCTCGCAATCGACTTCGCAACGAACCCCTCACACGAACCCGCATGGAACCAACTCTCCCGCCAAAACTGCGCCTGGCTGCTCGAGCAATTTCTGCTCGCCGCTTGCATTGACTATCACCGCTTCCACCCAACTTCACCGTACCGCGGGGTAGCAATCAAATATCTCTTCAACCACTGGGACCAATCCACCGATCCCAACTACGCAGCCCGCGTAGGCTTCACCCATCTCCTTGGCGGTTCCAAAGGCCACCCCGCAGTCGTGAAGCGTCTCGAAGCCCGCATCCGCCGCGACAATCCGGCCTTCTACCGCCGCTGCGAAGCTCTCGCCCGCCAAGCAACCTAGCCTTTCACAGCGACACCCTCAACGCACCTGCATCATCTCTGGATCAGCCGTCGCTCTCGCTCCCATAGCCGCTGCCCGAGCCAAAGCAATCTTAGCTGCCGGATACACATCGCTCCCCAATACGAAGTCAGCGCCGCGATGAGCCAGCACAACTTGAAAATCAGCAACTGCCAGCGCTCCTTTATCAACCTCGACATGCGCCAATCC
>DATDHL010000318.1:0-1587 GCA_036521575.1 Edaphobacter sp.
CGGTGGCGTATGGGGAGGCTGTGTCTATGATGTAGATGCTATCCTTGCGCAGCTTGATCGAGGCGCAATCGAAGAGGATAAACATCGCCTCCAATCACAACCTGTAACTCCAGAAAGGTGATTCCTTGAAGCTCTACCGCAATGCTAACGGCATCTTCGTTGAGGAAAACGACAGAATCTGGCTCGTAGAAATATCCGACTGGGACGAGCTCATCCGCAGCGCCGATCTACAGACGCGCGTCCGTGCCTCAATCGGTGGTGAAGAAACAAAGAATTTTGACCCAGCTGCGGTTCTTGCGCCAATTGTGAATCAGGAGGTTTGGGCAGCCGGTGTGACGTACTACCGTAGCCGTGATGCCCGCATTGAAGAATCCAAGGATACCGGAGGTGGTAGTTTTTACGACCGCGTTTACTCCGCGGAGAGACCAGAACTCTTCTTTAAAGCAACTGGACGCCGCGTCATCGGCCACCGTGGGAAGGTACGCATCCGATCAGATGCCAAATGGTCTGTTCCTGAACCCGAGCTTACTCTGCTCATCAACCCTTCGGGCGCAATTGTGGGATATACCATCGGCAACGATATGAGTTCACGCGATATCGAGGGGGAGAATCCTCTCTATTTGCCACAAGCGAAGATATACGACGGCAGTTGCGCGCTTGGTCCATGTATTCTTCTCTCTACTGAGCCTCTGACTAAAGCAACTACGATCCAGTTAGAGATCTCCCGCCAGGGCAATATTGTCTATGCAGGAAGCACCACACTCGCGGAACTTAAGCGCGATCCAAATGAGTTGGCCAGCTTTCTTTTTCGCGACAATAGTTTTCCCCAGGGGGTGTTTCTTATGACAGGTACCGGCGTCGTGCCTGGAGACGACTTCACCCTGTCGAGCGGAGACACCGTCCGCATCGGTATCGATGGAATTGGGACACTAGAGAATTACGTAGCGTAGAGGAGCGAACGCCGATACGGATTTAGTAACTCGACGCATAGCCCTCGACCTTAGAAACACGCTGCATATTGCTACCCCCAGCGATTTTCGCATTGACAGACGAGCTTGTGGGTTAGACAATCCTCCCATTCTCAAACGGGCTCGGATAGACTCCGTTGGCATCATCTCCCCTCGACGGAATCTTAATCCGCAATTTTCTCTCCTGATTCTGCGCGCAATCGTCCAGCGCAGTCCGCGTCCGCATGAGAACGGAAAACTGTAGGAGGAGAGCGCGCGATGAAACCCTTTGCTTTTCTGCGCACCATCATGATGGCCGCGTGCACTGTTGCAGCAACCTCGGACATGCACGCCCAGACAAACTCCATCCTGCTCTTTAGTCCCACGAACGTCCGTCTATCCACCACGGGAACGGGCTTCGGCTCGAATCAGGCCGTCTTCAACAGCTCGACCCTGTCCCTGAACTGCGGCTCCTCGCCGATTAGTGCGGTGCTCTCCTCGACCACCAATGGCGCAGGGAACGTTCTCGTCGATAACTTCATCAATCTGACGGTCAATACGAGCGCCGGTTCCAGCAGCCCAGTCAATGTCTGCCGCGGCGGAGTGTCAGAGTCCACTCCAGGCGGAGATCAACCCAATT
>DATDHL010000319.1:0-3492 GCA_036521575.1 Edaphobacter sp.
GATGAAGGTGTCGGATTGCGGGTCGATCCAAAGGGAGGTTCCGGTGAAGCCTGTGTGGCCGAAGCTGCCGATGGGGAAGACTTCGCCGCGTGGGCGGGAGTAGGCGGAGTTGATGTCCCAGCCAAAGCCTCGGGTGGCGACGCCTTTGGTGGGGTGGCCGTCGGGGGTGAAGGTGGTGGCGGTGTTGACGGCGGTGGAGGGCTGCACAGGGCGGGTCATGAGCTGGAGCGTGGCTTGGCTGAGGGGGAAGTCGCCCGTGTTGCGGAGGAGCTTATCGAGGAGAGCCTGGGCGTAGAGGGCGACGTCGGCGGCGGTGGAGAAGACTCCGGCGTGGCCCGCTACTCCGCCCATGCGGCGGGTGGTGGGGTCGTGGACGGTGCCTCGGAGTAGGCGGTCGAAGTTAGGGTTGACCTGCGCGTTGAGCTCGTTGTCGTGCGCGGTGGGGGCGATGTTGGGGACCCAGTCCTCGGCGTTCCATGTGGACGCGGTGCAGAATTTGTCGACGGTGCGGCCGGTGTGGAGGATGGCTGTGAGTGCATCTTCGCGGGAGGGGTAGGGGATGAAGTTTGATGGGCCGCACGCCAGGTTGATGGGCAGGTAGCGGGTGTGGGTCATCTCAAGCGGGGTGAAGATGTGCTGTTGCACGTAGACATCGAGAGGCTGGCCGCTGAGCTTTTCTACGAGTGCTCCGAGGGTGATGAAGTTGATGTCGGAGTATTTGAAGGTGAGACCGGGAGGGCCGTAGAGGGTGGCGTTCATGGCGCGGCGAATGCCTTCGGCTTTGTCGGGTGCGGCGAGGCCCCAGGGGTCTTTGAGATCGACGTCTTCGGGCAGGCCGGAGTAATGGGTGAGGAGTTCGCGGATGGTTACGTTCTCTTTGCTGTTGGCGGCGAAGGCGGGAAGGTATTTGGCGACGGGATCGTCGAATTTATATTTGCCCGCTTCGTAGAGCTGCATCATTGCGGTAGCTGTGGCGAGGCACTTGGTGAGCGAGGCCATATCGAAGATGGTGTCTTCGGTCATGGGTTCGGTGGTGGGCTCGATGGCTCGGTTTCCGTAGGCCTGCTCGAAGACTTTTTTGCCGTTGTGATTGATGAGGACTGCGGATCCGGGGAGTTTCTTGGCGGCGACGGCTTCGTTGATGAGGGTGCTGATGGGTGAGAAATCAGGCGCGGTGGCGAGTTGGGTCTGAGGTGTCTGTGCTGATGCCGTGGTGGGTGTGAAGAGTGGATTCGCGGCTAGTAGCAGGATTAGTGCTGCGGCGGTGGCTTTGGCGCGGGGTTTGGTCGGGATGAGAACGCTGGCGATGCTTCCGATGATGAAGGTGACGGCCGAGCCGATCAGGACGTACCAGGTCCAGGCAACGGGGGGGAGCGTCACGTCGCCGACCAGGGGAAGGCTGTGGAGGTGGATCGGGGCTTTCTGGAGCCAGAGAGCGATGTTGAGGGCGAAGCCGGTGATCATGCCGAGGATGGCTCCTGTTTGGGTTGCGTAGCGGGTGAGGGTGCCGAGGAGAAAGACGCCGAGGAGGGCTCCGTAGGCAACGGAGGCGATGGAGAGGCCGACTTCGACTACGTGGCCTTTGCCTCCGACGAAGACGCTGTAGACGGCGACGGCGAAGAGGATGAGTGCCCAGAGGACGGTGGAGGAGCGGGAGATCATCATGCGTTCGCGGTCGTCGGCCTGGGGGCGCCAGTGCATGTAGAAGTCTACAACTGTTGTCGAGGAGAGGGAGTTGAGGGCGGCGCTGAGGTTGGACATGGCTGCGGCAAGGATGGCGGCGATGAGCAGGCCGGCGATGCCGATGGGCATCTGGTGAACGATGAAGGTGGGGAAGATGTAGTCGTTGGTGCGGAAGGTTGCTGGGTGCTGGCCGTAGAAGACGTAGAGGCCGGCGCCGATGAGAAGGAAGAGCGTGAATTGAAGGAAGATAACGGCTCCGCTGGAGAGCAGGGCGAGGCGGGATTCGCGGAGATTGCGTGCGGCGAGCATGCGCTGGACCATGAGCTGATCGGTACCGTGCGAGGCCATGGTGAGGAAGGTGCCGCCGAGGACTCCGGCCCAGAAAGTGTAGGTCTGGGTGAGGTTGAGAGCGAAGTGGAAGATGCGGAATTTGTCTGCGGCTCCTGCGACCTGGTGGATGTGGGTCCAGCCGCCGGGGACGTGGGTGCCGAGTGTGGAGATAGCGACGATGGTTCCGCCGATGTAGATGGCCATCTGGACGACGTCGGTCCAGATGACGGCTGCCATGCCGCCCTCGAAGGTGTAGAGGAGGGTGAGGGCGGAGATGATGGCGATTGAGAGGACGTCTCCAGTGCCGATGGCGATGCCTACAACGATGCTGACGGCGAAGACGCGTACTCCTTCGGCTGCGGCGCGGGTGAGGAGGAAGAGGCCAGCGGTGACTTTATGCAGGGTGCGTCCGAAGCGCTGGTCGATGAGCTGGTAAGCGGTGAGCATCTGGCCCTGGAAGTAGCGGGGCAGGAAGAGCGCGGCGACTACGATGCGTCCGAGCATGTAGCCGATGACGATCTGGAGGAAGCCGAAGTCGCCTGCGAAGGCCACACCCGGGATGCTGATGATGGTGAGGGTGCTGGTCTCGGCCGAGACGATGGAGAGAGCGATGGCCCACCAGGGGATTTTTTGGTCGGCGAGGAAGTAGCTTCGGAGCGAGCGGGCGTTGGGGTCTTTGCTACTGCGAAAGCGCAGGCCGAAGAGGGTGATCCCAATGAGATAGGCAACCACGAGGGCGAGATCAAAGATGTGTAGGTGCGTCGGGGGCACAGCTTGGGGCATGAGAGCGAGTTTATAGTGGGGGGACGGTTTTGGGGCGTGGTTTGGAGGATGTTGCGCGGTGGGGACAATTTTGCTCTGTAGATTGGACGAGGGTGGGCCAGAAACGAAGCGATCCCGTTATGATGACTTGGATATGAGTTTGTTTCTAGCGATTGATGCAGGTGGGACGAAGACCTCGTGTGTACTGGCTGATGAGAATCGTGTTCTGGCACGCGCAAGCACGGGCAGCATAAAACTGATGCGGGTGGGTGAGGCCGAGGCCTCGGCGCGGTTGCGGGCGATGCTGGCTGAGGTCTCTTTGGCAGCGGGTGTTGGGCTGGGTGAGGTTGCGAGGACCTGTATTGGCTTGGCGGGGTTCACGATTGCTGCAGTGAGGGAATGGGCCGAGCGCGAGATAGGCGTTGTGGTGGGCGGCGAACTGCTGCTGTGCGGCGACGAGGAGATTGCGCTGGATGGAGCCTTTAAAGGAGGGCCGGGTATTCTCGTGATCGCCGGTACAGGTTCGAACTTTGTTGGGCGTGCGGCTGACGGAACGATTTATACCGTTGGCGGGTGGGGACCGGCACTGGGAGATGAAGGGAGCGGATTCTGGATTGGTCAGGAGGCACTGCGCGCTGGGTTTTGGGCGAAAGATCGGGGTGTTCCTACGGAGTTGCTGAGGGTGATCGGCGAGTTCTGGGGGGTGGGATCGCTGGG
>DATDHL010000320.1:0-3962 GCA_036521575.1 Edaphobacter sp.
GATTGGCGCAACTGCCGTGATCAACGGTCCCACCCGTATCTTTCCCGTCGAGATCAGCTCCATCGCCTGCGGATACTCTCCCGCCGAAGCGCACGAGCCCTGCAGCCGAATCTGTCGCGACACCACCTTCTGCAACGGCAATGTGACCTCAGGCGAGATATTGCCCACCAGAGCCACCGTCCCTCCCTTGCGCACACAATCGATCGCACCCGTCACGGTCTCGTTCCGGCCCACAGCCTCGAACACAACATCCATGCCACGGCCATCCGTCAGCCACTTGATCTCCTGCACCAGACCTTCGCCGCTCGCGTGCAGAATCTCATCGGCTCCAAGCTCCCTGGCCCTCGCGAGTCGCGTCGCATCAATGTCAGCCACCAGCACGCGAGAACACCCGGCGACCTTTGCCGCCTGCAGCAGAAGCAGCCCGATCATGCCCGCTCCAATCACGAGCGCCGACTCGCCTCCCTTGAGGTCCGCCACACGCACGCCATGAAGCGCAACCGAAACTGCCTCCAGCATCGCCGCTTCGGCGAATGACAAAGCCTCCGGCAGCTTGTAGAGTATCCGCCCCGGCACCGCAACAAACTCTGCGAAGGCCCCTGCACGCCTGTACTCACCGCACGAAACTCCCAGCACCTGCCGGTTGTTGCAGAGATTCACGTCGCCCCTCAGGCAGAACTCGCACACGCCGCAGTACACCGTCGAATCGAACGTCACGCGGTCTCCCACTGCAAACCCATGCACCCCCGCACCCACTGCCTCCACCATACCCGCAGCCTCATGCCCCATTACCACGGGAGGAATCCGCCGCCCCGACGACCCATCGTACCCATGCACATCACTCCCACAGATCCCGCAAGCCGCCACCCGCACCAAAACCTCATCCGGCTCCACGGAAGGCGTCGGAACCTCCGTCACCTCCAGATGCTTGTACTCCGACAGCAGCAAAGCCTTCATGATTTCCTCGCGCATCAAGACTACATCCACCACGGATCGCGTGGGCGAGAAAGCGGCAGGGATAGCACTTATCCACGCTCATCGGCTAATCCCCGGCCGGCTCTTTTTTGAGACCCTTCCGATCGCGTATGATTCCGCTGCATGCGAATCCAAGCCCTCTGCCTCGCTCTATCCCTGGCTATCCCAGCCGTCGCACAGTCCCCACAGCGCTGGACCGAAGAAGCAGCGAACGCCTGGTACGCGAAGCAGCCATGGCTGGTCGGCGCCAACTTCGTTCCGTCCGACGCCATCAACCAGCTCGAGATGTTCCAGGCGGCCACCTTCAATCCTGCGCTCAACGAAAAGGAGCTCGCCCTCGCCGAATCCATCGGCATGAACACGATGCGTGTCTTCCTCCACGACCAACTCTGGGAGCAAGATCCCAAGGGCTTCACCCAGCGCCTCGACGCCTTTCTCACCATCGCGGCCAAGCATCACATCCGGCCACTCTTCGTCCTCTTCGACTCCTGCTGGGAACCCAACCCGCACCTAGGCCCGCAGCACCCTCCCATCCCCGGCGTCCATAACTCCGGCTGGGTCCAAAGCCCCGGAACCACTCGCCTCTACGATCCCAGCTACGAGCCCAAGCTCAAAGCCTATGTCCAGGGTGTCGTCGGAGCCTTCGCCAAAGACGACCGCGTCCTCGGCTGGGACATCTGGAACGAGCCCGACAACGGCAACGACACCAGATTCGGTGAGAAAAAAACCAAGGCAGAACTTGTCGCCGTTCTCCTGCCCAAAGCCTTTGAATGGGCCCGCTCCGCCCACCCCGCCCAACCACTCACCAGCGGCGTATGGGCCGGCGACTGGACCGACCCCGCCAAACAGAGCCCCGTCACCAAAATTCAGCTGGCTGAGTCCGACATCATCACCTTCCATAACTACGACTGGCCTGAGGTGTTCGAAGCCCGCGTCAAATCTCTCCAGCCACTCCACCGCCCCATCATCTGCACCGAGTACATGGCCCGCGGCAACGGCAGCACCTTCGACGCCATCCTTCCGCTCGCCAAGCAGTTGAACGTAGGTGCCATCAACTGGGGTCTCGTCGCTGGCAAGACCCAGACCTGGCTCCCATGGGACTCATGGCAGCGGCCCTATGTCCTCTCCCAGCCCACCATCTGGTTCCACGAGGTCTTCCGCCAGGACTGGACCCCCTATCGCCAGCACGAAGTCGACCTTATCCGCCAGCTTACCGGCCGAGGAACCCCATCCATGTAGCGGGCCACGTTGAATTTCTGCAGGGTTGCGATTCAATTTGAGTTACTATCCAAGCAACTCCAGCCGCAAATTCAACCAATCAGGGGAATCTCCGATGCGACGCAGCGTCCTTTGCTCCTATCTCTTGCTGGCCGGGTCGGTCGCAGGGATTGGTCTGTGGAGAGCAACGCCGGTGCGCGGAGCGTCCAAAACTGCCTCTGAAACCTCTCCCGCGCACTGGAGCCAGCAGGCAGCCGCAAGTTACCTCGATAGCCGCGAGGTCTGGTGGCAGCAATGGCCGCGCGCCCAGAAAGATCATGGAACCATCTGCATCTCCTGCCACACCAATGTTCCGTATGCGATGGCACGGCCTGCGCTACGCCGGCAGTTGAGCGAGACCGGAATGGCCGCGCCCGAGAAGATCATGATGGACAGCGTGGAAAAGCGCGTCAGCAACTGGTCCGAGATGATCCCCTTCTACTCCGACAAAGTCCACGGCCCAGGCAAGACAGCTGAGGCGCACGCGACTGAAGCTGTGCTGAATGCGGTGATCCTGGCCAGCTACGACGCGCGACAGGGTCACCTGCGCCCCATTACACGAACGGCCTTCGACGAGGCATGGGCCTTGCAGGAACAAACCGGCGAAAAGGCCGGCGGTTGGAAGTGGCAGGACTTCCACCTCGGTCCATGGGAAGCAGGAGAATCCGGCTATCAGGGCGCCGCGCTACTGATGCTGGAGTTGGGCAATGCTCCGGATCGATACGCGCACGAGCCGGCCGTCCGCGAACACGCAGACCACCTGCGCGACTACCTGCGACGGCAGTACGCAACCCAGCCTCTGATGAGCCAGCTCTACATTCTATGGGCCTCCCCGAAGGTCCATGGGCTGTTGACCCGAGCCGAGCGCAAGGCGTTGCTCCAGACGTTGCAAAACCTCCAGCAAACAGACGGCGGTTGGAGGCTCTACGCAATGGACAAGAAGCCGCGGCTCGACCAGTCCCCCGAGCCAATGGAGAGCGACGGCATGGCAACCGCGCTGGTCGTCCTGGCAATGGAGGAGTCCGGAACAAGCCACCGTGACGCGACACTGAAGCGTGGCGTGGAGTGGCTCCAACAGCACCAGCAGAAGGACGGCGATTGGCGCGCCACTTCCCTGAACAAACAGCGCGATCCGCAGAGCGACGCAAGCCGCTTTATGAGCGACGCGGCAACCGGCTACGCAGTCCTTGCCCTGGAAAAGGCAGGACGCTCGCCGGGCAACTGAAGCTCACCCATCAACAGTCGTCTCCAGCGTCTCTCGTTCTCCTAACGGATTGATTTGATCGGTTGGCTTATGCTGATGGCATGGCTGGGTGGTCTATCGCTGAGGAGAGCTTGGAGAATTTTCGGCTTAGGGTGTTTCGGGCAGTGGCGTCGCAGATGAGCTTTCGCAAGGCGGCGGAGATGCTGCATCTGAGCCAGCCTGCAGTGAGCCAGCAGATTCGCGCACTCGAGGAGGAGTGTGCGGCCCGACTCTTTGATCGTGCGGGCGGTGAAGGGCATGGGACGCAGATCGCTTTGACCGAGGCCGGAAGGGTCTTGCTGAGGTATGCGACCACATCCGCAGAGACGTTGGTAGAAGCGCGGCGGGCCCTGGCAGCGTTGAAGGATGAGGTAGTGGGAGAGCTTCGGCTGGGCGCTTCGACGACTGTGGCTCAGTATGTGCTGCCGCGCATTCTCGGGGCGTTTTTGAAGCAGTATCCGCATGTACACCTTTCGCTGGTCAGCGG
>DATDHL010000321.1:0-5765 GCA_036521575.1 Edaphobacter sp.
ACGCCGGCTACATCTACGGCTTCAGCGTCATGGAGATGACCGGCTTGCCCAGCGGTACCGTCTATCCCGCCCTACGCCGCCTCGAGCGCGACGAGCTCATTCGCTCCCACTGGGAGCAGCAATCCATCGCCGACTCCGCCCAGCGCCCACCGCGCAAATACTACAAGCTCACCCGCGCCGGCAAAGCCACTCTCGAGTCTTCACACAAACGCTACCCACTCCTCGCCAAGCTGATCCCAATCCCCGAAGGCGAACCCGCATGAGCCTCCCCGAAACATCCACGCGCACCATGCACCTCGCCGCTCTCAAGTTTGCCGCTCTGCTGGTCCCCCCGCGCCAGCGCACCGAGTGGCTGCAGGAGTGGACCTCAGAACTCTGGTACGTCCGCGAATCCTGCATTCCAGAGCACACCCTATCGTGGCAAGGCGAGAGAAACGTAGCCGCCTTCTGCCTCGGCGCATTCAACGACGCCCTCTGCCTCCGCCACAACGAACCACGATCCCCCAAAACCCACCCACACCACTCCGCCACCCAGTGCGCCTTGTTCCTGACGATCCTCGCAGCCACAGCCTGGTCTCTCGCGCTCCTGCTGCCCGGAGTCCGCACCGCAGTTCAGCCCTCACCCTATCGCGACCCCCACAACCTCATCGTGATCTCGGCCAACGGACACTCCGAGACACCAGTCGCCACCATCCGCATCGATCAATACCGCTCCTGGCGAAACCGCACCCAGCATCTTTTCACCGACTTCGCCTTCTACCAGCCCTCCATCAAGCTGCTGCACATCGCGCCCCACCAAGCACCCCAGCTCTCAGTTGCCCGCGCCAGTTCCAATCTCTTCGAGCTGCTCGGCGTCTCCCTTAACTTCGCAACTCGGCCCACCCACGACGGCATCCCCACTCTCGTCTTAAGCGAAAAGCTCTGGCGCACCACCTTCAACGCCGATTCCGAAATCATCGGCCGCACCCTCAAGCTAGGTCTGCGCCCAGTCAGAATTGCAGGCATCCTCCCCAACGGCTCATGGCAACTCCCCGGCGACATAGACGCTTGGCTGCTCGAGCCCGACGAGCACGCCGCCACCATCCCCGCAACCACCCGCGGATACGTGATCGCCCACCGCGATCCATCTTCATCACAAACTCCCTCTACCGGAACCTGGCGTCTCTTCATCCCTCAATCCGACGGCACCCCCGCCAGCTTCGATTGCGTGTCCCTCGCCGATCGCCGCCCCGACCCGTCCGGCATCTTCATCTTCACACTCTTCCTCGCTCTTCTCGCTCTGCCCGCCACCACCTCTCTCCCACTTGGCGAGTACCCCGCCAAGCCCCACACCCTACACTGGTCCATCAAGCTTCGCCGCTGGATCTTTCTCTGGAGCAAGCTCGCTCTCATCCTCCCCATCGTCTACTTCGGATCCCTCGACCTCGCCCACTTCAGCACATCGATCACCCCTGAGGCCTCCCAATCCCTTCAGGGAATAAGCTCCTTCTGCGCTTTTCTCTTCGCCTTCCGCTGGACGCTCCGCGATCAACGAAAACGTTGCCCTGTCTGCTTGCGCCTCCTGACCAATCCCGCACGCGTAGGCCAGCCCTCAAGAAACTTCCTTGCATGGAGCGGCACCGAACTCATCTGCGCCGGAGGACACGGCCTTCTGCACGTCCCCGAAATCGCAACCAGCTGGTTCAGCACACAACGCTGGCTCTACCTCGACCCCTCATGGAAAGCCCTCTTCTCAGAGACGGCCCCCGCATCCGCAGGAATATTCTGAGTCGCAACGCTTCAATTCCCACCAAACCTGAGAATTAACCAGGACCAGACAGTGCAATATTTTGCATATTAACCGTCTATCTCGAATAGGCTAACTCGTCTCATTGCAACAGTTCATCATTTACGAATTCTCAACATACCTATTCTGACCGTTGCAAATCCAGTTGAACCGCAAAATTTTGCATAATGTACTGGAAAATTCTTTCCCGTTGACCGCCCATAACTCATAGTCCAGCCTAGAGATAAGGCTTTAAGTACGAAATCCCCGGCTCCGGTTCCGAAAGGGTCCCCCCTCACCCATGCGTAAAATTCTATCCGCTCTAGTTCTCAGTCTTGGTCTTGCTTTTGCTCCGGCCGCAGCGCACGCTGACTCATTCACCTATAACCTGATCCTTACAGCCACAACCCCTGGCTCCAATGTTGCAGGCGGTACAGGCTCGTTCACCATCAGCGGCACACCAGCGTCATCTGGCAACAGCGACTTCACTACAATCCTTGGAAATCTCACTGCGATGAGCTTCTCCATTGGCGGCGACACCTTCGACCTCACCAACGCCGCCGGCGGCTACGGTGAAGCCTTCTTTCAAAACGGTCACCTTCTCTCCGTGGTCTACAACGGTGGCACGATCAACAAGTCCGTAGACTTCTCGTTGGTGGCTGGCTCTCTCTTCTACACCTTTGGGGACTACGACACGCTCATCAACGGTGTGCCCGAGTTTTCTCAAGGCACCATCGCAGTTGGGAGCATTCAGGACCCACCGTCCACCAGCCCCGTGCCCGAACCCTCTGCTCTCCTTCTCTTCGGCACCGGCGCTCTAGGCCTCGCAGGAATCGTATCGCGTAAGCTGGTTGCCTAAACAAACCAAATACTTCAAGGCCCGCGCTGCTCAATTGACAGTGCGGGCTTTTTTCCGTTTAAAAGTTCCGTACCATCCGTGCAAATCCGCGGTCGTTTACTGAACCTCTACATCAAACGCACCCGTCTCCACAGTCTCCCCATGTTTCATTTGCACGAAGATCCTGTACCGCCCCGACGCAGGAAATCCATAAGGAAACTCCACCGTATTTGAGATCGGTGCAGCGTGCATCGGCATATCCATCTGCATGTCCATCGGCGTAGCACCGCTCCCATCGCCATTCGCAAGCATCACCGCAGCCATTGCCGCCGATCCCTGTGGATGTGTATGCGCAAACACAGTACCATCGGCCTTCACAAACGCCGCATGCCCCGCCATCCCCAGGTAAGGCTGCATATCCGCTGCAGGCTCGCCCTCAGAATCCAGCAGTCGGAAGCGCAGCGAATAAGCTGTATTCGCCGTCACCGTCTCTGGCTTATCCCACACCATCACATACCCATCCGGCAGCGTATACGAACTCCCCAGCATCCCCCGGCTGAGCGGCTGCGGCGATCCCACCGCGTCATCCGAAGACAACGCCCCGCCGGCCATCCCCTCCGGCACCGTCAAACTCGCAACCAGCGTCTCGGGAAACCCATTCGCATGCACCACATCTCCGTACAGCTTGTATTCCCCCGCAGGCATGGCAGGCAGCGCAATGCGAAAATCTCCCGCCCCCGCCAGCACCGGATGCAGATGAAACACCGCATCCATCTCCGGCTGCCTAATCGCATACAAGTGCATCAGGTGCCCATGATCGGGTAAAAAATCATCATTCAAACGCCAGCGTCTTTCTCGTAGGTCATCCGCCGGCTCATACGCCGTCACCTTCAGATCAAGCTGATTCCCCGCTAGCACCGGTTCCACGCCAAGCGGCCGGTAAATATCAGCCGAGTAGCTGGCCGCCTCGACATTCCACCACTTCGCCCCACCCCAAACCATCAACCCCATCAGCACCAGGCTCCCCGCCGTCGCAATCGCTGCCCGCCGCCGTCTCTCCGCCGAAGCCACGGCCCCCGGCTGCAACCGGGCTTCCCGCACCGCAGCTGCGACAATCCCAGCCATGCTGATCACCAGAAAAAGCCCAAGCACCCCAAGGGTGAGCCCCATCCTCCGCTGCATCTTCAAAGTATTCAGCGGCACCGCCGGAACAGGCACCGACACCACCTGCTCCCCGCCGGCTCCTGACACCTCGAACCGCACCTCCCACGACCCCGCCGCCATCATCCACAGATTTCCCGTAAAGAAAGCAGGATCACTTACCGACCGAACCATCGCATCCGGTGTAGGCGGATGCTTCGAAGCTTCCCCGGTCATCGGCAGCGGCGTAATGCGAATTGCGTCGACAGCAGCCCCACTCGACCGCACCTCAATCGCCGCCACGCCCGGAATCACCGTAGGCGTCCGAACCGTTACATAAAGCCGGTACGGCCCCGCATCCACCTGCTCAAAAACATCCTTGCTTCCGACATGCGCCCACGCAGCCCGCGACCCCGCGAGTCCAACCACAAGCAACATCAGCACAAAACGCACTAGGAAAAACCGCACCCTCACCGTTGCACGCTCCGCATCCACCGCCCAAATAGCAACCCAACCCACGTCCCAATCGAGGCATAAACAGCCGCCCGCACCAAGCCAAAATAAAGCGCAAACCCCTCACTCGGCCTGAAGAACTGCCTCAGCCGGTCGATCCCATCCGGCCTCGAATTGTAGTCAAAATAGATCGTCCCAAAGAATCGGTTCTCCGAAGCCTTCGAAAGCAGAAACGAAGCAAACGGCCACTCCACCACGGTAAGCACCGCAATAAAGACAATTCCCGAGGCCAGCGCAATCCTCCACGGCTTCCAATCCCGCGTCCTCTGCCAAAGAAGATCCAGCGCCAGCGCCGGCACAAGAATCAGAATCGGAAACTTCGCCGGAACAAAATGCGTCACCGGAAAGAACACCGGCCCCAGCTTCGGCTGCGCAGGGAATAGCGGCAGAATCAGAATCTCGCCGATCACAAAGATCGTGTACACCGAAGCAGCCGCCGTAGCTGCCCATCGATACCGCGAAGCCTGCGAAAGCAGCGCCAGAAACAGCGGCAGCCCAATCGCCATCGCAATATAAGCACTGACCGAGTGCAGGCTGACATCCCACGTGTACTCCATCAGGAAGAACATCTGCCCGCCTACCATCAAACCGCCCAGGTACAAAAACAGCCGCTGTAGCGCCTTAAAACTCCGCTCCCCCGCCTCTCCTCCTTCAGCCGCTGCCCGATTCATCGCTGCCAGAATCAAAAACAGCACACCCACCGCAACCCCGCGAATCCCCAGGATGAGCAGCGTATGTGGCGGACTCACAATCTTCACATCCAGCCCATACGCCGCATGCCACCAGTTATCGAACGGAGCCGAGGTCAGCATCGCAATCCCGCCCCAGGCTGCAATAAACGCTCCCAGCGGCGCCCGGAACCCCAGCACACTCACCGAAGCCGACTTCATCTCAGCCGACCGCCCAAACGTCGTTGCAAAGATCAGATAACCGCAGATAACCGCAGCAATCACACCGCACGCATAGATCGCCATATGCGCCGGCGTCCAGAACGTATCCCGCCCAATCGACCGGTGCCACGAAACATCCCACGCTCCACCGATCGAAGCCGACGTCACCGCCAGCACGCCCCACCACACATACCAGGGAACCGCCGCTCCCACCGCAGCAGCACGCTCCTTCGCTAAAACTCCCGTTTGACTCGCGGACCAGGCAGGACTAGCCATAAATCTCCTCCATACTCCCGATAATCGTTATGCTAACCCGTCACGTCGTCGCAAAACCACGTCAATACGCTGATCCACACAGTAAATCTTTACGAACCCGCACATCCGCCGGTTACCCATGTCATCATGGGGACACCGGCAAATGCCGATCTGGCGTCCAATCATCATGACCACCCAATACACCTCAGGCCGCGGCTCCTCTGGCACCTTCCTCGCCTTCCTGCTCGCGCTCGTCCTGGGAGCAGCCGCCATGGTCGTCTTCATCCGCCAGGCCACCACCGGCATCCTCGCCCGCGTCGCCGACCGCATCACCGGCCGCACCACCACCTTCGACACCTCCGTC
>DATDHL010000322.1:0-5498 GCA_036521575.1 Edaphobacter sp.
GGCCAGCGGCAGTTTGAAGACGGATTGCATAGGCGGGTGAGCGTGCGGATTCAGGTCGCAGTTGAGCGATGATCCGGGCAGCGAGCAGGCTACCGAGACTTTGCCGTGTGCATCGGCGGCGATCTCGCGGATTTGTTTTTGGAGGGGGCTCTCGCTCTGGGCCAATACAACCGAATGAAGGAACGGAAACAAGACAGACGTAACTACACAGACACGCACTGCGGTCCAACGTGAGGATTGGCTCGGGGTCATCTAAGGATATTAAGCTAGGATGCCCTCGACACGAAGCGATGTTTGCGGACACATACGTCCGTATCCCTGGCTCGTCGGCGACGAGGGAGCGCGGGTCGCTGGCTAGATGCTATTTGTGTTTTCCGCAAGCCTCACTGCGTTGCAGCTTTGGCCGTTGCTTTGCTCGCGTCTTTTATGCCGACGGCTGTCTTCTCACCGGCTTTTTCTGTGTACTTGACGGTCACATTCGTCCCGACCTTAGCGCCCAGGTATGTGTCTACGCTGCCCTTCTCTGCGCCTTTGCCGGTCTCCTTGGCACCCTTCACGGCCGTTTGATCGGTGTACTTGATGGTGTGCTCAGTACCGTCAGCCGTCTTGACGATCACAGTCTTTGAGTCCTTATCTATACTCTTCACCATTCCGCTTACTGCATGAACCACATCCTGGGCAGAAGCGCTTTGCCAGGAAATAGCCACAGCTAGAACAAACAGCCCGGAGAGCAATCCTCTTAACCGTTTCGAACGAAATAGCATCGCAAACCTCCTTGTTCGATCTGTGCGTCCTATCGTACACGCTACGATCAGGGGTCTTATAGCGGCGGAAGGGTAGGAGCCTGGAGCTAACCGAGCATCTTTAGCATGCGGATCAGCTCGGGAGTGGGTGTCGCATAAAGGACAACCGGAATCATGGGCAGTGCGGCTGAGACTGCCAAAGCGATAAGAGTTGGCTTGTCGATTGGCACAAGCCGCATTTGTCTGACAACGGCGAAGCTGCTTCCGAGATCAGCTAGTGATGACGCGTCGGGGTTCCCCAGGAGCGTTTCGCCTGCAGGGTGCGGCTCCTGAATCCACTTCTGTTCGAATAACTGGTTGTGGATTGTCACTTGAGCACCGTATTCGAGCAGACCTTTCCTTTTGACTTTGAGCAGGACAGGCGTGACGACCATAAGAGGAGCTATGAGGAAGAGGATCGCCAGGACCCCGTAGGCGATCATCAGAAATTTTGTGGAGGAAAGGGACGCTCCCTGATAGGCAATGGCATTTCCTACCTCGGCAGCAATGACTGCCCCTCCAGCGAAGACGATTGGGCTGAACGCCTTTTGACCCTCCGATAGAAAGCCAAGTCCGCCCGCGAGGTCAGTATGCGTGGCAACTAGAAACAGTTTTATTCTCGAGACGCTCCAGAGAAACGAAGTCCAGAGGAACATCCTCCAGAACCACCGCAACAGGAGAAACCGAAAGATCGGGGTACTAACGAAGGCGAACCATCGACCGGCCGCACTCACTTCGCCTGATCCCAGGCTATGCCAATTGGAGTTACCAGTCATCAGCAATTCGGTTTTGACGAAGGTGACGGAGAGGAATAGAGCGACAAAGGCCAACAAGGCTTCGGGCAGAACACGGTCACGCCAACGTATGGTTCTTTTCAGCACGGCTTCGAAGGCCGGAAGCGTCTTTTCGTCTACCAAGTTAGAGCGGGGAAATTCGAGAACAAGGCTGCGCCATCTCCGATCAATTCTTGATTCGGCCACGATGAGGATCGGGACCGCAACCAAAAGACGTACGTTCACGGCGAGATCTCGAAGGAACGGAATTTCGATCTGTCTGCTCCATGCCAGACCTTGCATGAGTGACAGAAACAGCAGAGGAAGCCACGCGATTACGACGGCAGCCAAGGCTCTCCGGACCACTAGCCTGCGGTCGCCTCCGGCATGTCGCATGCGAACCAGGACGCGATGCAGCAGGCCGCCGTCGGTGATCGAGAAATCTTCCGCTATCGTGGACATTATCTGCGCCATGACTGGTCACCTGATGTATCCGCACGAGGATACCCTGCTCACCACTATGGCCGCTTTTATCGTTTTTGGATACGGCTACATCTCCTCGTCGTCGCCGATGGGCATGCCGGGTGGGGCTTCGATGGGCTTGGCTGGGGTGAATTTGGCTGGGTCGCGCTGGAACTCCTGGATGCGGTCGATGAGGGCGGCGCGGTGGATGGCTTCGGCGGTGTCCGTGAGCGGTGGTGCGGTGGTGATTTCTTTGTAGACGTCGTTGATGTGCGAGCGGGTGATGGCTCGGGCCTGGCTGGATGCGGCAGGGTTCATCGCAAGAGCGAACATGGCTTCCAAGACGCGGGTTTCGACGGCGCGGCCTACCTCGGAGGACATGGTGTGGCCTCCGGCGGTGCGTTCGGCGGTGACTTTGGAGACGGATTCGAGGACTCCGCGCAGAGATGGGGCGGCGGGTTCGCGCATGTGGTACTGAACGAGACGTGAGGCGCGGGCGGGGTCGAGGAGGACGGTGAGGGTGAGGTCGGCGGAGGCCTCAGCCGTGGCAATGGAGTCGAAGGTGAGGCCGGTCTGCGAAGGGAAGGACTCGTGGGTGCGGGGGAGGCCCATGGGGCGTGGTGGGAGGATGGCGAGGAGTGGCTCAGGGAGGGTGAGGAAGTCGGGGGAGAGGGTTTTGAGGACGGCGGTGATGGCTTTCTTCTGGTCCGCAGGGGAGACGATTTTGGTGATGAGCTGGTTGTCTCCGCGGAGAGCGTAGCGGTAGTCGAGGCCGCCGATCTGCTTGATGGTGGCTTCGGTCTGGTAGCGGTGGAGGAGGTAGAGCGGGACGAGGGTGTCCTCGAGCTGGGCCATGGGGGTGCCGGGCTTGATGGCGTTCTCGCCGAAGCGGGCGAGGGCGGCTTTGCGGATGTCGAGGATGCGGTTGAGCTCGTCGGCGGGGTCGGGGCCGTTGTCCCAGAGATGGGCGTGGGGGTGTGCGCTGCCGAGGGGGCGTGCGTCGGCGTCGGAGATGAAGATGAGGCCGCGCTTCTGGCTGGCTTCGAGGATGTTGTTGAGCGCGGTTGTGTCTTCGGTGGGCTTGGCTGATTGGTCGAACTCGCGGTAGCCGTAGTCGATGGCTACTTTGTCCCATTCGCCGATGTTGACGGCGTAGGCGTGGGAGAGATCGGGGACGCCGTTGGAGCCGAGGGCGATGTAGGGGTGGGGGTAGTCCATGACGGAGGTGCCGTTGGGCAGAGTGGTGCCGAAGGCGCTGGCGGCGAAGTTGTGCGCTAGGCCGAGGGTGTGGCCGGTCTCGTGCGCGGCAAGTTGGCGAATGCGCTGAAGGACCATCTGGAGCATGGGGTCGTTGGCTGGTGTGATGGTTTGGCCGGTGACGTAGGGTGAGAGGAGGGCTTCGGCAATGAGGTAGTCCTGGCGGCCGCGTAGGGAGCCGAGGGTGACGTTGCCTTTGATGATCTCGCCGGTGCGTGGGTCCGTGACGCCTTCTCCATAGCTCCAGCCGCGGGTGTAGCGGTGGACCCACTGGATGATGTTGTAGCGGACGTCCATGGGGTCGGCGTCGGCGGGAAGGATGTCGACGCGGAAGGTGCCTTTAGCCCAGCCTGCGGCCTGGAATGCTTGATCCCACCAGCGAGCGCCTTCGAGGAGCGCGGTGCGGATGGGCTCGGGGGCTCCGCGATCGACGTAGTACTGGATGGGGGCGACGGGCTCGCAGGCGGTCTTGCAGGCGGGGTCCTTTTTGATGAGGCGGTGGCGGGTGATGAATTGCTGATCGAGATTTGCGCCGAGCGGGGCGGTGTAGTCACGCCATGAGATGGGGTAGTAGCCGGCGCGGGGATCGAAGCGACGCGAGGTAAAGCCGGGGCCAGGAAGCTGGATGAAGGACTGGTGCTGGCGGACGGTAAGGGCGTGCGGGTCGGGGGTGACGTTGGTGACGAACTCGCCTTTGGAGGGGTCGTCGGTGGTGAAGGTAAGGATGGCCTCGACTTCGGTGTTGCGTGGGAAGGCGCGGGTGGCGTCGAGAGAGATGGTGGAGCGCGAGTCGTCGAGTTTGAAGGTGCCTTGCTTGAGGTGGGTGAGGGTTTCGGCTACGCCGTGGGCGTCGCGGACGAAGAAGCTGGTGGCGTCGACGAGGACGGCGCCGTTGGGGTCTTCGGCCTCGACTTTGAAGCCGTAGAGGACAGACTCGGGGAAGGACTGGCGGACGGCGAGCTGTTCGGCGGAATCAGTCGAAGTGGAGCGGAAGGCCTCGTTGGGTTGTACGAGGAGGACCTTGGGGCCGGCGCGCTCGAAGCGGACGATGATTCCCTCAGAGATCTGGCCGCGGTCAAGGCCGAGGTCGTTGGAGCCGGTGCCGTAGGGGAGGGAGTGGGTGTAGAGGAGGTCTTGGCTCTTACCAGCGGCGTCAAGGTTGGGGATCTCGAGGTAGAGCTTGCCTGCTTTGGCGTCCCAGTTGAGCGGCAGGAGGCCGTCGATGCGCTTCATGTCGGCGGTTTTGCTGGCGATGGTCGTGTTCGGGGACTGAGCTGTGAGGATGGCGGGGAACGAGGTCGCCAGGAGCAGGAGGCCGAGGGCCAGACGGGTGCGCATTCCTCTGTTGTAGCACGGAGAACGCTAAGGTTTGCGTGCGGCCTGCCAGGCTTTGGCGTACTTCCAGCTGGTGTAGCCGGAGTGATAGAGGTGGAGCAGGAAGCCTTCGCGACCGTCCAGAATGCCCAGACGGAAGAAGTAGTTCCAGACGAAGGTAGAGAAGGGGATCATGAAGACGTTGTAGGCGAAAGCGACGACGGAGCGACTGGTCTTGCCTTTGGCGACGAGGAGTTTCGCGCCGAGGGTGCTGTAACGGTCCATGTGCTCGAGGTAACTCTCGAGGGTGGGGTAGGCGTGGTGGATGAGGTCGGAGTGGAGGGTCTCCAGATTACCGTTGAAGGCGATCGTCTCGTGGACGGGGCGGTCGGTAAAGCGGGCGGGCGGGGCGAAGTTCGCTGAGTGGCGGCGGAAGAGGCGAAGCTTGGGGTCGGGGTAGAAGCCTCCGTGGCGAATCCAGCGGTTGAGGAAGAGATTGCGCCGCTTGAGGAGGAAGGCGTCAGCGGAGGGGTTGCGGGGGAGCAGGGCGCGGATCTCAGTCTGGAGTTCGGGGCTCAGCTCTTCGTCGGCGTCGAGCGAGAGGACCCAGGTGCCGGTGCACTTTTCGATGGCGGAGTTCTTCTGTGCGGCGAAGCCCTTCCAGGGTTCCGAGATGATAGTGGCGTCGAAGGAGCGGGCGATCTCGAGGGTGCGGTCAGTGGAGCCGGAATCGAGGACAATGATCTCGTCGGCAAACTGAACGCTCAGGAGGGTGCGGGCGAGGTTAGCCTCTTCGTTGAGTGTGATGATGGCGACGGAGAGCAATGGCGTGTTCGGCAGCGTGATTCCCTCTAAGTGATGGGTAGTCTACCAGCAAGCCGTCGAGTTTCAAGTGGTTGCATGCTCCAAC
>DATDHL010000323.1:0-1846 GCA_036521575.1 Edaphobacter sp.
TCTACGAGAAGAAGGAAGAGCACTACGACAACGACCTCGCCACGCACTACGAGGTCATCCGTCACCGCGCCCAGCCCATCGAGGTCGCAGCCACCCATCCCGGCCTCCTCCTGAAGGTCGAGATCGACGAGGTCAGCCGCATCGCTCACTCGGTCATCGAGCGCTACACCCGCGCCGAGATCGACTCGGTCTACGTGGTCTACAACGAGTTCAAGTCCGTCATCGCCCAGCGTGTCGTCGTCGAAAAGCTCCTTCCCATCCGCAAACTCGGCTCGCACGAGATCACGGTCGCCGAAGAGATGTCCGAGGAACAGAGGGAAGCCGCCGCCCACGCCGCCAGCAGCGCCGGAGTCAGCGTCTTCGAACCGGAGGAATCCGTCATTGAGTCCGAGGCCAAGAAGTTCGGCACCGCCGAAGTCGATTACATCTTCGATCAGTCGCCCGCGCGCCTCTTCCGCCACCTCATGCCGCGCTACATCACCACGCAGATCTTCCACGCGCTGATCGAATCGGTTGCAGCGGAGCATGCAGCGCGCATGACCGCAATGGACGCGGCTACCAACAACGCTGGAGACATGATCGACGCCCTCTCGCTCACCATGAACCGTGTGCGTCAGGCCGCCATCACCAAAGAAATTATCGAAATCGTAAGCGGAGCAGCCGCGCTCTAAATGAGCAAGTTATTAGAGGTATTGAGTAAAGAGATTTGGACAAAAAGAACGTCGCGCATCATTGCAGTTGTTGTACTTGCACTTTGTTGTATTGTATTGCGTTATTTTGGATCGGCTGGACAACGCCAAGAGAGAAGCGACTTGCAAGAGTTGCGATGGAAAAAGCGGATAGTATTACGGATCCGGAGAGTCTTTCGCAGGCAGAGTTTGACGCAAAGTACGCCGATGCGATGAAAGCGGCTACGAACGCAAAGAATGAAGCGATTACTTTGCAAGATCGAATGGTAGCAACACTGCTTCATATGTATGTTTCAGAAGTTTTGAATCGTAGAATCTTTTGGTTATTGCCGGACGCGAAGATGGGAAAGGGCTCGACGGAGATAGAGAGAGATGTAACCGGTCGAGAGAAAAAGCTTCTTTGGATAGCACAAGCAACAGAGGCGCATGAAAAAAGCAGGGCGCAATTAGTAAGTTTTGTAGGAAACACAAGATAGTTGAGATCAAGACCTATGGCAGAGAATATTGGAAAAGTAATTTCGATCAGCGGCCCGGCCGTTGACATTCAGTTCGAAGAGTCGAAGATGCCCGCCATCTTCCAGGCCATCCGCATCGTCAGCGAAGGCTTTGACGTGCCCACCCCGCTCGACGTCATCGTCGAGGTCCAGCAGCACCTCGGCGAAGGCCGCGTCCGTTGCATCGCGATGGTCGCAACCGAAGGCATGGTTCGCGGCATGAAGGCCATCGATACCGGCGCTGGCATCATGGTCCCCGTGGGCCGCGAGACCCTCGGCCGCGTCTTGAATGTGCTCGGTGAACCCGTCGACGAGCTCGGCCCCGTCAACGCCAAGATCCACATGCCCATCCACCGGTCGGCACCCGCATTCGACGAGCAGTCCACCCAGGAAGAGATGTTCGAGACCGGTATCAAGGTCATCGACCTCATCCAGCCCTTCTTGAAGGGCGGCAAGATCGGCCTCTTCGGTGGCGCCGGCGTCGGCAAGACCGTCATCATTCAGGAGCTAATCAACAACGTCGCCAGCCAGCACGGCGGCTTCTCCGTCTTCGCCGGCGTAGGCGAGCGCACTCGCGAGGGCAACGATCTCTGGCACGAATTCCAGGAGTCCGGCGTTATCGACCTCAAGGACTTCTCCAAGTCCAAGGCCGCACTCATCTAC
>DATDHL010000324.1:0-2548 GCA_036521575.1 Edaphobacter sp.
TGAAGTCGCCCATCGCGAAGGCCTCCTCGACATCATCCACGGCATGATCGGCGCCCGCGACACCATCGCCGGCAAGCTAGCCGAATACGCCAAACAACCCGAAGGCATCGCTGGCATCCGCAACCTCCTCACCGCCGCCAAAATCCTCACCGAACTCGACCCCGAAGTCCTGGACCAGCTATCGAAGGCCATGTCCACCGCAACCAAAGAGCACCAGCGCGAGCAGCATCCACCCAGCCTATGGCAGATCGCAAAGCGAGCCACCAGCGAAGACAGCCGCCGAGCCCTCTCCTTCATGACACTTCTGCTATCCAGCCTTGGCCGCTCCTTGAAGCGCTGAAGCAGACCGGTCAATACCCGACGATTTTTAGCGATCGTCCTATGCTCTCCTGACCATGATGCCGAGGTCCTCGTATGGTTTTGTTAACGAATCATCGACTCCTCGTTCCGTGATGATTCCCGTGACCTCTTCCAATCCAATGACCCGGTAAGGTGACGCTGCATTGAGCTTTTCAGCAGATGCAAGCACCACTGTATCGGCAGCCGCGTGGCTTAGAGCACGTTTGACGGCGGCTTCCTCAAAGTCTCCCGTGGTCAATCCCGTTTGAGGATGAACGCCGGTAACGCCCATAAAATACGTATTTGCATGAATTTGAGAGATCGCCTCGATAGTCGCGGCCCCAACCGCAACAACAGAATGCTTGAACAAGCGACCTCCGATCAGGATCACCTCTAAGTCAGGATGACCGACCAGCTCAAGAGCAATCGTGGGACTATGTGTAACGATTGTCGCCTTCAACTCCAAAGGCAGGTGACGCGCTACTTCTCTCGCCGTCGTGCCTCCATCCAGAATGACGACCTGGCCGGGTTGAACCATGGAGGCCGCAACAGCTCCAATCGCGATTTTGCCTTCATGTCGGAGCAGTTCACGGCTCGCAAAATCACCAATTGCCGGGGATACAGGCAAAGCCCCGCCATGGACACGTAGCAGCAGTCCCTCTTGAGCCATCTCCCGCAAGTCTCGCCGGATTGTGTCTTCCGAGACACCCATGGTTTGACTGACCTCTTTCGCAACCACTTGCCCGGTCTGTTTGAGAAGAGCAAGGATTTGCTGTTTCCGGTGCGTTGTAAGCATAGGCCCCCCATTCACGATATTACTTGACATTGCACGAAACTGCACGATAATTTGAGACATGGCAACTTTGACTTCAGCCATTTCAATGCAGGACAAGATTCGAATTAAAGCCGTCGAGACGCTCTCCGACGACTGGTACGTCCTGAAGAAAACCACGTTTGAGTTGCTGCGCAGCGACGGTACCTGGCAGCAACAAAGCAGAGAAACCTACGACCGCGGCAATGGAGCCACCATCCTGCTCTACAACCTGGAGCGCGGTACAGTGCTCCTCACTCGGCAATTCCGTTTTCCTGCCTTCGTCAATGGACATTCAGGCATGTTGATCGAAGCAGCTGCAGGCCTGCTCGACAAGGCAAGTCCAGAGGAGCGGATCAAAGCCGAAGCCGAGGAAGAAACCGGCTACCGCGTCACCCATGTGCGCAAGGTATTCGAAGCGTTCATGAGTCCGGGGTCAGTGACAGAAAAACTCTATTTCTTCGTCGCGGAATACGACAACGGGATGAAAGCCACACTCGGCGGCGGCAATCACGCGGAGGGGGAGGACATTGAAGTCATGGAGTACTCGATGAGCGACGCCATGGCCGCCATCGAGACCGGCGAGATCCAGGACGGAAAGACGATCATGCTCCTCCAGTACGCCTTCATTCATCTATTCCCGAACCAATAAGCGACGCCTCACGTCGATCCAGTCCCTCATGGTCCCTCATAGCCTCGCCGTTGTGATGAAATAACACCTGTGACCAATCCCTTCGATATCGGCAACGTCCCCGTAGGCCGCGGCCAACTCTTCCTCATCGCCGGCCCCTGCGTCATCGAGTCCGAGACCCACGCCCGCACGATGGCCGACGCCATCCAGCGCATCACCTCCGACCTCGGCGTGCCCTACATCTTCAAAGCCAGCTACGACAAAGCCAACCGCACCTCCATCCGCAGCTTCCGCGGCCCCGGCCTCGCTGAAGGCTGCCGCATCCTCCGCACCGTAGCCGAGGCCAACGGCCTCCCCGTCCTCACCGACGTCCACACCCCCCAGGATTGCGGCCCTGTAGGCGAAGCCGTCGACGTCCTCCAGATCCCTGCCTTCCTCTGCCGCCAGACCGACCTCCTCATCGCCGCCGCCGAAACCGGCTGCGCCATCAACGTCAAGAAAGGCCAATTCGTCGCTCCCCTCGACATGCGCCACGCCGTCGAGAAGGTCCGCGACTCCGGCAACCCCCGCGTCTCCCTCACCGAGCGCGGTGCCAGCTTCGGCTACAACAACCTCGTCGTCGACATGCGCTCACTCCCCATCATGCGCACCTTCGCCCCCGTAGTCTTCGACGCCACCCACTCCGTCCAAACCCCCTCAGCCGCCAACGGAGTCTCCGGAGGCCAACCCGAGTTCATCCCCGTCCTCGCCCGAGCAGCCGTAGCCGC
>DATDHL010000325.1:0-5663 GCA_036521575.1 Edaphobacter sp.
GGGCTCAACCGGCGAGCTAGTCATCTATCCGCAATTCATTCGCGAGCCATTATCGACGGTTCGGAGTGCGGGAAGAGCCGCTGGCACTTTCATACCGCTTGATCGAGGCCAAACCATCATCCTCCTCGGTGGCCTTGTGCCACATGAAGTAGCTCCCTCAGGTGCAGGACAGGAACGCATCGTCGCCATAAACTGCTATCGCGTCGAGACCGCCGATGCCACCGATTCAGATCCGTTAATTTCGGGAACGGAAACGACTCAGGATCAAACTCTCTCTGCATAAGTTGCCGGAGCGGTGCAATCGAAAGGCCAAAGGCAACCGAAAATAAACTTCGAAAAGTGCCGATTTTCAACCTCGCCCACAACGTCCGTCCACTTACCACGCTTCCCACACTTTCCGCCTCTAAGTAACCACAAAACACCACGCCGAAAAAACCACTTTTCCCAAAACACCCCTGAAAATCAGCAAAAACACTCACAAAAAATTCCGTCGTAAAATAGAGATTCAAGGAGCTGAAAAGCGAATGGCGCACACCGTATTCTGCACAAAATACAAGGCCGAAATGGAAGGCCTCGACGAACCACCCTTCGACTCCGACTTCGGCCAGAAGATCTACAAAAACGTCAGCAAAAAAGCCTGGGGCGAGTGGGTAGAACGCCAAAAAATGCTCTTAAACGAATACCGCCTCCAACCCTGGACCCGCGAAGCCCAGGAGTTCCTCGTAGAACAAATGAACGAGTTCTTCTTCGGCGAAGGCGGTGCCCTGCCCAAGGAATACGTCCCCCCCACAGCCTGATCACTCCCAAGACCTGTCAAGTCGCAATACCGTTCAAGTCATTGACAGCGCAGCAGATCGGCATTGCCGAATAAATTCCATTCCATCCGCTAAAATAGAGTTAGTAGGATTAATAGAAAGAAAAAGCCCCGAACAAATCGCGGCTTTCCCATTTAAAAAAATAAAAAAGGACGATCTCAAATTTTTGCCAAATGAACAACCCTTCAGTGACACAGCAGCCTCAGCAAAGAGCACGATTCGTGTACACTGGAAACTGCTGTTTACCCCCCTGCCATCCGTTCTGGAGGGCAGAAAAAAAGTCGGGACGTGGCTCAGCCTGGTAGAGCGCACCCTTGGGGTGGGTGAGGTCGCTAGTTCGAATCTAGTCGTCCCGACCATTCAAAACTGCTCTGTCTCCTCAGCGACTTACAAGCGAACCCATTTGTCGCTTTCGAACTCGTTACATATGTTGCCATTTTGCGGGTTTCTCGTTGACCGAGCCGTCAATCGCGGAGTTTCCATAAACCCCGGTTTTCTGTCATAACGCAATAACTTCCGAACCTCCCCAACCTAGGACAATCAAGGCCAGTCGAACCGAGCCGCCACTTTGGCGACTTTCGGATAGTCGACTATTAGTAAGCACCCAGGCGCACCTGCGCAGCTCTCCGATGACGGGCATGAGTCCCACCAAAGGGTGTAGTCCAGAATCAATCTTTCTAGCCACGACAAGATTCGTTTGGACCGTTAGAGTTGGCGGCGCAGCAACTCATTACGAAAAAGTCATGCGCACACGAGAAGTTTAACTTCAGTGTGCAATTCCCTAGACGAACGCCAAGTCCGGAGAGAACATGCATAAGGCTCTTGCAATACTCATTTTGATCACTTTAACCGCTCTGGCCCATGGTCAGCTTCCCAACAGCACAATGAATGGCAGAGTGACCGATCTTCAGGGAGCTCGAGTCGTATCTGCCCGGGTGACCATCACCAACAATGCCAGGGGCAACTCACGCGAAACACTTACCAATGCGGAAGGTCTCTACGTCTTCCCCTCGCTCGAAGTCGGCACCTATGACCTAAAGGTTGAAAGCCCCAGTTTCGCCATTACCGAAACCCACGGCATCATCCTTGAAGCCGGCAGAACACAAACGGTTGAGGTCAGTCTTCATCCAGCCAGCGCAAATGCAGTCATCAACGTAAGCGAAGTCAATGACACCGTCAATCTCTCTCAGTCAATGATCCAGGGCCAGATTACCTCGCAGACTATCGAGAGCATTCCACTGAACGGCAGGAACTTCCTCGAGCTGGCCTATCTCGTTCCAGGAAACCGCCCTGCTCCCACCTTCGATCCAACGAAGACGAACACTCTGGAAGTCAGCTCTGCAGGAGGCTTCGGACGTGGCGGCAACATCACTGTCGACGGCGGCGACAACAACGATGAGGTAGTCGGCGGCACCCTTTCGAACTTCCCCTCGGATTCGGTAAAAGAGTTTCAAATTGCTACGGCAAGATTCACCTCCGAGGTCGGCCGTTCCGGAAACAGCATCGTCAACATCGTCACCAAAGGCGGCACCAACAGCTACCACGGTAGCCTCTTCTTTTTCCTGGGCAATCGCAATCTGCAAGGTTTGCCGGCAACGTTCGACCGCAGCCTTCCTACTCCGCCCTTCGACCGCCAGCAATACGGTGGTTCCATCGGTGGGCCGATCCGCAAAGATAAAGCCTGGTTCTTCTCATCCGTCGAGTATCGCAACCAAAACGCGGCCCTCCAGACCGGAGCGCGCAATTTCGCCACCAGTGAGATCCAGCACACCTCTGCTCCGTCCCCTCTGCGTGACGTTCTCTGGTCGACGCGTTACGATCAGCAACTCAGCACCAATAACAGTCTTATGGTGCGATATTCCTTCAACCGTTCCACTGACACGGGCGAGGCCACCCCATCACAAAGAACCCCCTCCTTTAGCGCAGCCCAACGCCAGAACTCGCTCAATCGGTTCAACTCTCTTCTGGCCGGAGTAACAACGGTTCTTTCTCACACTCGCGTCAATAATTTTTCCTTCCACTACGACAACTTCTATAACAACATTCCCCCATTCCCCCAGGACGCGCCCACCACAAATCCGCAGCTCGGCCTCACCAACGAGCTCATCTTCCCCGATCTGGCAGACGGGGCAAACTTCAATCTGCCACAGTCCACGTCACTTAGCCGTTATCAGTTCCGCGACGCTTTCACATGGACTCTGGGTTCCCATACGTTGAGACTTGGTGCCGAATTTCAGCACTACACCGCGCACGGCCTGATCAACGTCTTCGGCAGCGGTACAGTTATCCTTACTGCCGACTTTCCCTTTGCCGATCTCAATGGAGACGGTAAGGTAAACGATCTCGACATTCCCGTCGCAGTGGGCATCAAGAGCAGCGCGCCTGTAGTTCCGGTTCCAATCCCCACCGTCTTCAATAGCTACGTCGCTGGCTACGTTCAAGACGATTGGCGCGCTACCCGAGGCCTGACTCTCAACCTCGGTCTCCGGTGGGAGTTCGACTCCAACCTCACAGGAACGTCAAGTGCTCACCAGCCATGTCCGAATTTGACATCGGAGCCATCGAACCCATGCACGTGGATGGCAAACGTCATCGACCTTAAGAAGTCGACTGACAAGAAAAACTTCAGCCCACGCATCGGCTTTGCCTACGACCCCTATGGCACAGGCAAAACCGTCTTTCGCGGCGGCTATGGAATTTACTACGACCGCATCATTCTCGAAGCAGGCGCGGAAGAGCTTGTGCAGAACAATCGCGCTCTCACTGTGACCCAGTATGCGGGTTCAACGTGTGCCTCGCCGTTTGTCCCCGGGCCGCCCAGTCTTGGCGCCTGCTTCGCGCCGTTGGGAAGCTTTTCTCCAGGTAGCCCCACTCTGGGATCGGCATTCAGTGGTCGACACCAGACAGGCGGCGTCGGCATACTCGCCATGGGGCCAGACTCACATCATCCTCTCTTTCAACAATTCTCCCTCGGTTTCCAGCAGCAGTTTGGCAGTAACTGGATCCTCTCGGCCGACGGACTTCACGTGTTTGCCAACCGGCAGATCAATGGCCATCTGCTTCGATCCACAGACTCCACCTCGCCGTATGTCTCTTGCCCAGGAAACAACGTTCCCTGCACGCTGACTGACCCACTCAGCGGAATCACCGACAACATTACTATCCTCGAGTCCCGAGCGAAGTCTTGGTACGACGGCCTGATCTTCAGTCTCGATCATCGGACCTCGAAGCTCGGTCCCATCGGCTACCAGTACAACATCAGCTACACACTCTCCAAGACGCTTGACTATTCCGACGACGATCAACTCGCCAATGGCAATGCCAATGAGCAGGTCAATCTGGTCCAGGGAATCAATCAGCCGCGTCTCGAGAAGGGATACGCCGTCACCGACGAACTGCATCGCCTCACCCTCTATGGTGAAGCGCAGTTCCCATGGAAAATCTCCTTTTCGCCAATCTATACCTATGGGTCAGGTGTGCCCGGCGACACATTTCTTCCCGGCACAGCCGTTAATGGAGCCAGCGGTTCTCGCCTGCCCATAACGTCTCGTAACGCTCTTGGTCGCCAAGTCAAAAACAGCAATCAGCTCAACACTCTCATCGACAAATGGAATGCTCTGCCTCCATGCCCCGGAGCGTTTCCTTGCCTAGCCGGCGGCAGACTTCAGAACGTACCTGCAAACATTAACTTCTACAGCCCTTTCAGCTCGCTTGATTTCAGGCTTAAGAAGGATATTCTCTTCAAGGAGAGAGTTACACTTACGCTCATCGGAGAAGCATTCAATATCTTCAACGAAACCAATATTCGCGGCACGAGCAATAACAACTACGCGGGCCGAAACATTTCCATCAGCCCATATCAACCCGCGCAGAACGGTCAGCCGGCTCAGGCAGTGCAGTCAAATTTCTATTCTCCGGTAACGACTGCAGGCGGATTCTTCGGTTCCGGTGGCCCCAGAGCCTTCCAATTCGCTGCACGTCTGTCCTTTTGACCTGACATAAAATCGCACGAGCCTCTCGAAAATAGGGCGGGCTCCTACGAAACGGACAAGCGGAGATTTTGTGAAGGAATCACAAACACCTGCTCTCACGAGAAACGCCGGAGCCTCTACTCAGGTCACCAATCTTCCCATCGTGCAGGAAGACGTAGCAACCGGCGCGGTGGCCAAGTCCTATTCCGACTACCGCGAACGCTTTGGCCGACAGGACGTACCAGGCATACTGGAATGCTTCGCAACTCACCCACCACTGCTCGAACAGATGATCGCCTTGGCCTCTAGCCTGCTCTTCGCCGAAGGGCACTTACCGCGCAGAGTCAAAGAGATGATCGCAACCTATGTCTCGGCTCTCAACGATTGTCCCTACTGCCTCGATAGCCACGCCTCCTTCCTTCGCACTCAAGGAGGATCCGACGAGCTGCTATCCCATCTATCGAGCGGAGACCTTAAATCCCCATCTATCAGCACCAAAGAGCGTCAACTCCTCAGCTTCACGCGGAAAGTGACGAACGAGTCTTACAAGGTAACTGGGGATGACATCCGTCAGCTCAGCGACCTAGGCTGGAGCCAGCTGCAGATCGCAGAAGCCACTCACATCACAGCTCTCTTTGCATTTTTCAATCGTGTCGCCAATACCTTCGGACTGCCATCGCAACATCGCCTCGACCTGGATCTAGCCCAGACAAACTCAAAGGAGAACCAATGAGCCCACTGAACGTCGCACAGGAACCGATGTACCTTCGTGGAGTCGAAGATAATCCCAAGCCCAGCGTCTATCGCGACCTCATTGAAAACGCAAAGTCCTCCGGTGGCGACTACTGGCAAATCTGGCATCTCCTCGCCTTTGATC
>DATDHL010000326.1:0-4504 GCA_036521575.1 Edaphobacter sp.
GGATTGGACGCTGACGCCGGGATGGTTTCATCCGATGGTGTTCTGGAATGTGGCGTTGTTCGGCCTTGCGGCTGTGTTTGGCATTGCGGGCGTGCGTCTGCGCCGCGGAAGCAACGAGTTCATCAGCTACTAACGCTGCTACGACACCGGAGCTGCTGCGGAGATTGTTCGGGATGCGAGTGATGCGCACCTAAGGCGTCGCCCGTGGATGGGTTCGGATGGCGGATGTGTCGCTTGTGACGGTGGCGGGTTCCCGTGGCGCCGGATCGGTGCTTCTTTTCAGGTTGCAGGTCTCGGCTACGCTGGCTGAGCCGGAGCACTTCTCGTGGTTTGAGATGGGGCTGCTGGTTGCGTGCGTTGTGGCGTCCGGCGCGCTGTTCTTCTGGCGGTTCGGGCCGATTCTTCGGAATATTCTGCGATCAAAGAAAGATGCGGATTTCTCGCTCGCGCCGGTGGGGCGGCGGGTGTGGGACTTCGTCTGGGAGGTGCTGTGCCAGGCGAAGGTGATCAAGCAGCGGCCTCTGCCTGGGTTGGCGCATGCTTTTGTGTTCTGGGGGTTTCTGGCGTTTGCGCTGGTGAGCTTGAATCATCTGGCGAATGGGATTCGGCTGGGGTTTCTGCCTCCGGACAGTTATGTGGGTGGATTTTACTTTCTGTTTGCCGCTGCCTGGGCTCTGCTGGTTGCGGTGTCGATTGCTGGGTTGTTTGTGCGGCGGTTCTTTGTGCGGCCGATCTGGCTGGGCAGGAAGGTCTCGTATGAGTCGGGGTTTATTGCGTTCCTGATCTTTCTGTTGATGGTGACTTATCTGGCGGCGTTCTTTGTTGATGAGGGCGGCCAAGCCGTGAAGGCGCTTTGGTGGACCCATACGCTGGCGCTGCTGGTGTTTCTGCCGTTGATTCCGCATACGAAGCATCTGCACCTGGTGCTTAGTCCGGTGACGATCTTTCTTAAGCGGGATGGATTTTCGAAGATTCCTCCGCTGGCGGGGGATGAGGACTTTGGGCTGGTGACGGGCAAGGATGTGACGCAGCTGATCTCGTTACAGGCGTATAGCTGCGTGGAGTGTGGGCGGTGTACGGAGCATTGTCCGGCTTCGACTACGGGGAAGGTGCTTAATCCCAAAGAGATTATTTTGGGGATGAGAACGTATCTGAATGAGTTTGGGCCTGCTTCGGAGATGGCGCTACTGACGGAGGGGCGGGTGACTTCGCCGGATAATCCTCCTGCGAAGTATATGAGCATGGAGGCGGCGTTTGAGTGTACGACGTGCGGAAGCTGTGAGTACCAGTGTCCGGTGGGGATTCAGCATGTTCCGATCATCGTTGGGCTAAGGCGGGGTGCGAGCAATACCGGCGTGTGGGAGGACAGCTATGGGACGAAGCTGTTTCTTGCGCTGGAGAAGAATGGCAATGCGCTGGGGCTGAGTGCGATGGAGCGCGACAAGTTTATTCAGAAACAGGGATTCCCGATCTTCGATGGGTCGCAGGAGTACTGCCTGTGGCTGGGGTGCATGGGTGGGTATGATCCGAAAGGGCGTGAAATTATTGCTGACTTTGCGCGGGTGATGGGATTTTTAGGGACTACGTTTGGCGTGCTGAAGAAGGAGAAATGTACGGGTGATCCGGCGCGGCGGCTGGGGAATGATCTGGTGTTTCAGACGTTGGCGGAGGCGGGACTGAAGGCGTTTGAGACGGCAAAAGTGCAGAAGATTGTGGCGATTTGTCCGCATTGCGTGAGGACAATTGCGAATGACTGGCGGGAGCATGGGGTGGCTCCTGAGATTGAGCACCACTCGGAGTTTATGGCTCGGTATAAGGATCGGCTGCCGAAGCAGGCTGGCGGGGAGAGCATTGTGTATCACGATCCTTGCTATCTGGGGCGATATCAGGATGTGTATGAGGAGCCTCGGGAGATTGTGGCGAAGGCTGGAGTGCTGGTGGAGGCTCCGCGGTCGCATGAGCGAAGTTTCTGCTGTGGGGCGGGTGGTGGGCTGGCGTTTCTTGGCGAGGAGCAGGGTGAGCGCGTGAGTCATGTTCGCGCGAAGGAGTTGGCGGGGACGGGTGCGCAGGTTGTGGGTACGGCTTGTCCGTTCTGCAATACGATGTTTCGCGATGCGTTGTCGGCGGTGAGTGAGGCTCCGCCGCAGTTGCTGGATATTGCGCAGCTGACGGCTCGGGCGCTGCCTACGGTTAACACGGATTCGGCGTTGCAGCCGACTAGTTGAGTTGATGTGAGAGCAGTAGAATTTAGCGACTTAGTTTGAAAAAAGAGAGAGGCTCTAACTGATGCAGGATAACAGCGCGATCGTGCGGGATTTTGTTGAAGAGACCATTAACCAGGGCAGGATTGATTCGACCGAGCGGTTCGTTTGGGAAGATGTGGTGGAGCAGGTTCCTTTTCCCGGGCAGGGTCCGGGGGTGGAGGGTCTGAAGGATGTTCTGCGAGGGATGCGCGCCGGGTTTCCTGACATCCACTTCGCAATAGAAGAGCAGATTGCCGAGGGCGATAAGGTGCTGAGCCGGTTTGAGTGGACGGGTACGCATCGCGGGGAGTTTCTGGGGGTTCCGGCGACGGGACGGCTGGTGAAGGTTTGGGGCATGGTCATCGACCGGCTTGTAGAAGGAAGAATCAAAGAGACGCGCATCATTATGGACGCGCTAGGGCTGATGATGCAGCTTGGGGTGTTTCCTCCTCCGCCGAGCGCGTGATTTCTAACGTTCGATTTGTTTTGTGAGATGGATTTGGAGCAGCGATGAAGATATTGGTAGCGATAAAGCAGGTGCCGGAGCGGGATGCGCAGATTCATGTGGCCGCTGATGGCAAGTGGATCGACGAGAGCGATTTGAACTACACCATCAATGAGCCGGATGCGTATGCGCTGGAAGAGGCGCTGCAGTTGAAGGAGAAGAATGGCGGTGAGGTGGTGGTTGTCTGCGCGGGGCCGGAGCGGGTGACGAGTACGCTGCGTGAGGCTCTGGCGAAGGGGGCAGACCGGGCGATTCATATCGAGGCCGATGATCTAGGCGAGCGGGATACGCTGGGCGTGGCGCAGATTCTGGCCGATGCGATGAAGGCTGAGTCGCCTGATCTGGTTTTGACGGGTTTGCAGTCGGATGATCTGGGGCTGGGGCAGACGGGTGTTGTGCTGGCCGAACTGCTTGGCGTGCCGCACGCGACTCTCATTATGCATGTCGAGGTTACGGGCTCAGGCTTGAAGGTGAAGCGCGAGCTGGAGGATGGGTGGTTCCAGCATGTGGAGATGCAGTTGCCGGCGCTGCTGACGATTCAGTCGGGCGGCAACAAGCTGCGGTATGCGACGCTGATGGGCATCAAGAAGGCCAAGACGAAGGAGACCAAGACGGTGACGCCGGCGGCGGCTGCTGGCGCGCAGGCGATTGCGCTGGAGAGGGTCTATCTGCCGGAGAAGCAGAAGAAGACCGAGATGTTGACGGGTTCGCCCGCCGAGGTAGCGGCAAAGATTGTGGAGAAGCTGAAGTTTGAGGTGAGGGTGATATGAGCGGAGTTCTGGTAGTGATGGAGCAGCGCGCGGGTGTGTGGAACAAGATGAGCTTTGAGGCTCTGGCGGCGGGGCAGCAGCTGGCGGCGAAGCTGGGTGTGGGCTTGTCGGCGGCTGTGGTGGGGGATGGCTTGCAGGCGCTGGGTGGATGGTCGTTCGACGGCAAGGTGGACGCTGCTTATGCGGTGGAGCATTCGCTGTTGAAGGAGTACACGGCGGATGGTTATGTTGCGGCTCTGGAGCAGTTGGTGAAAAAGGTTTCGCCTGCGCATGTGGTGTTTCCGCATACGTACCAGGTGCGCGACTTTGCTCCGGCACTGGCTACGCGGTTCAAGCAGGTGCTGATCAGCGATGTGGTCGCGATTCATGATGGGCCGGTGTTTGTGCGGCAGCTGCTGCAGGGCAAACTGAACGCGGACTACAGGCAGACGGGCGCGGGGCCGTGTTTTGTTTCGGTGCAGGCGGGGTCGTTTCGGGCGGCGGAAGGGCAGGATGCGGCGGTCGCGATGGAGACATTTGCGCCGACGCTTGAGGCTGCGCAGATTCGTAATAAGCCGGATGAGCTGTTCCGGGAGTCGGCGCAGACGGTGGATTTGAGTGCGGCCCCTGTGATTGTGTCGGTTGGGCGAGGGATCGGGGAGCAGGAGAATATCGGGCTTGTCGAGGAGCTGGCGGCGGCGCTGGGGGCTGAGCTGGCGGCGAGCCGGCCTATCTGCGACAACGGCTGGCTGCCGATGGAGCGGCAGGTGGGGAGCTCGGGGCAGACAGTGTCGCCGAAGCTGTATTTGGCGGTGGGGATCTCGGGGGCGATTCAGCACTTGGTTGGGATGAAGGGCTCGAAGGCGGTGATTGCGATCAATAAGGATGAGAATGCGCCGATCTTCGAGGTCGCCGATTATGGGGTGGTGGGGGATTTGTTCGAGGTAGTTCCTGCGCTGACCAAGGCGGTGCGCGAGGCCAAGAGATAGGTGGTCGGTGGATTCGAG
>DATDHL010000327.1:0-10717 GCA_036521575.1 Edaphobacter sp.
CCCTTCATGAGGTTGCCGGTCATGATTCCGGCCAGGACTGGGTCTTCGCCCGCGTACTCGAAGTTGCGGCCGTTGCGCGGCTCGCGCATGATATCGACGCCGCCGCCGATGGACATGTTGGAGCCCCAGGCGCGGAGTTCGCGACCGATGACGGAGCCGTAGAGGAAGGCTGCGTCGGGGTTCCAACTGGAGGCTGCGCCGAGGGTGGAGGGAAGCAGGGTGGCGTAGCGGGCCTGATAGGCGGCCATGCGGAGGCCTACGGCGGAGTCGGCGAGGTCGATGCCGGGGATACCGAGGCGCTCGACGCCGGGCATGTAGCCAGCGGCGAAGTTGGAGTGGGGATCGACGGGAGCGCCTCTACGGAGGACTCCCCAGCCTGCGCCGTGGACCATGGAGATTTTCTCGTCGAGCGTCAGCTCCTTGAGGACGAGGTCGGCGCGCTCATCGGGCGAGAGGGCTTTGTTCATCCAAGGCATCTTGGATGTGTCGGGCTTGGTTGCGGCGTGTGCCGGTGTGTAAGTGAAGCAGGCTAGGACCAGTGCGGTCAAAATAGTCTTCAGGTGATGCTTCGAACGTGACATCTATAACTCCCTGGCGGATTGTGACCGCTTACATGGTGGCTTAGCGACGGCGAAGTTTTGCTTCGCAGAGGCGTGAGAAGTGTAAATCAACTAAAACGATATAGCTAAGGCTTTTTTTGATTAAAAACCGTTGTCGAAACGTTTGTCTACTGTACTTTCGGCATCGACTTTTCAGCAGCCCGTTCGTCTCGGCGCGGGAGTCGGTTTATTTGGCGAAGAGTTGCGTGATGTCGGCGAATGCTTTGAACTCGAGGGCGTTTCCGGCGGGGTCGAGGAAGAACATGGTGGCCTGTTCGCCGACTTCGCCTTTGAAGCGGATGTAGGGCTCGATGATGAAGGTGATTCCGGCTTTGCGGAGGCGTTCGGCGAGGGTCTCCCATGTGGCCATGGGGAGGACGACCCCGAAGTGGGGGACGGGGACGTCGTGGCCGTCGACGGGGTTGTGGTGGGTGTCGGACTTGGTGGAGGGCTTCAGGTGAGCGACGATCTGGTGGCCGAAGAGGTCGAAGTCGATCCACTGCGCTGAGCTGCGCCCCTCAGGGCAGCCGAGGACGGTTTCGTAGAAGGTGCGAGCCGCGGCGAGGTCGTCGACGGGGAAGGCGATGTGAAAGGGGGTGAGGGGCATGCATTCATCATACGATGATGGGTCGGTGGGTCGTCTGTGGCTCAGGCGTTGTCGGCGGGGAGGCGGACGACGAACTCGGTGTCGCCCGGCGTGGAGGTGAAGTGGATGGTGCCGCCGTACTGCTCGACGATACGATGCACGATGCCGAGGCCGAGGCCGGTGCCTACGCCTACGGGCTTGGTGGTGTAGAAGGTGTCGAAGATGAGCGACTGGCTTTCGAGCGGGATGCCGCTGCCGTTGTCGCTGATGAGGATGCAGAGGCTGGTTCGATCCTTGCCGTCGGAGAGCGTTTTCTCTGCCCACGTGCGTATGCTGATGCGGCCGTGCTGCGGGATGGCGTCGATGGCGTTGTCGAGGAGGTTGGTCCAGATCTGGTTGAGGCCGGAGCACTCGGAGTGGAGAAGAGGAAGGTCGGGAGCGAGGTCTTTTTCGAGGGTCACTTCTTTTTCGCGGAGCTTGTGGCCGAGGATGACGAGCGTGGCGTGGATGCTGTTGTTGATGTCGACGCTCTGGAGCTTGCCCTTACCCTCGTAAGCGTAGGATTTGACCGCCATGACGAGGTCGGAGACGCGGCCGATGCTCTCTTCGATGGTGCCGACGAGTTGCATGCTGGAGACGAGGGCATCGAGCCAGCTTAGGGCGTCGGAGAAGGTCTCGCCGGGGAATTGAGCGCGGGCGCACTCGAGTTGGGTGGCGTCGATGCCAGCGGAGACGAGAGTGGGCGCCATCTTCCAGGCGTTAGGGAGGTTGGCGGCCTCCATCCATTCGGCGAGGGCTTCTTCAGCGTCGCTTTGCTCGAGGGAGTTCATTACGACGGGCTGCTTGAGGGAGAGGGCTTGTTCCTGGAGGTCGAACATGCACTCCTTCTGCCCGGCGGTCATGGTGGTCTTGCTGAACTTGGCAGAGAGCTCGTGCATGCGCATGAGGTTTTCGCGGAGTTGGGAGGCGGCTCGGCGGGCGGCTGCTCCGGGGTTGTTGAGTTCGTGCATGAGGCCTGCGGCGAGGGTGCCGAGAGAGGCCATCTTCTCCTGTTGGACGGTGGCGCTCTGGATCTTGAGGAAACGCTTGGCCATGTTGCCGAGGATGGCTTTGCGGACTTCGGGGCAGCTGGTCATCAGGTGCCAGAACTGCTCCTCGTCGAACTGCAATAGATGACTTGGAGCGACGGCTTGCAAGCTGGCTATATTGGGAATGTTGGAGAGCAGAGGGACTTCCCCGAATGCGTTGCCGCTTGGGATAGAGGCCAGTGCGGCTTCTTTGCCGTCGGCGAGTTTCTGGACGAGGCGGAGCTCGCCTTCAAGGAGGATCCAGAAGAAGTGGGCGGCTTCGCCCTGACGAGCGATGATGTCGCCGGGTTGGATGTGGATCTCCTGGACTTCATCCAGACACAGAAGCTCGTCCTCTTTGAGTGACGACAGGATCGGGACCGTGCGCAGCTTCTCGATCATGGCCTCGCTCATCTTCTCGGTACGTTCATTCTGGACTGCCTGGGATTGGTCGCTCATCGCTGTTGTGGGAGATATGCCCTTTCAAAGTGTTGCAAGATATTGGTGGACGAACTGGATTGCGATGGAGCCCTCGCCTACTGCGGAGGCACATCGTTTGACGGAGTTGTAGCGGACGTCGCCGGCCACAAAGACGCCGGGGACACTGGTCTCGAGGAGATAGGGGTCGCGGTCGAGCTTCCATGATCCCGGGGCCTTGGCTTTGAGATCGGGGCCGGCGAGGACGAAACCTTTGTTGTCGCAGGCTAGTTCCTTAGGGAGCCAATCGGTCTTGGGGGCGGCGCCGATGAAGATGAAGAGCGAGGAGGTTGAGCGCTCCTCTGGACCGCGTGGAGTCTTGAGGGTCAGCGTCTCGAGGTGGCTGTTGCCGTTCATCGCGGTGACTTCGGTGCAGGTCTCGACGACGATGTTGGGAGTAGCGGCGATCTGGTCGATGAGGTACTTGGACATGCTCTTTTCGAGGGAGTCGCCGCGTATGAGCATGTGGACCTTGGCTGCGTAGCGGGCGAAGTGCATGGCTGCTTGTCCGGCTGAATTGGCTCCTCCTACGATGTAGACGACCTCGTTGGCGCAGGCCATGGCTTCGGTGAGTGCTGCGCCGTAGTAAACGCCGGCTCCGCTGAACTTGTCGGCTCCGGGGACGTCAAGCATGCAGTAGGCAACGCCGGTGGCTAGCAGGCAGACGTGGCAGGTGATCTCGTTGCCGTCCTTCATCTGGACGATTTGGTATTGGTTCTCGGAGCGGATACAGGTTACGCGCTGGAGGAGGAATTCGGCGCCGAGACGGCTGGCTTGCAGGAAGGCGCGTTTGGCGAGCTCGTCGCCGCTGAGGCCGGAAGGAAAGCCGAGGTAGTTTTCGATCTTGGAGCTTGAGCCTGCCTGGCCTCCTGGGGCGTTGGGCTCGACGATCAGGGTGCGTAGGCCTTCGGAGGCTCCGTAGACACCTGCGGCCAGACCGGCTGGACCGGCTCCGACTACGACTACGTCGTAGAACTTCTGCTGGGCCTGCGTGGGTATACCTACTTTGTTGGCCAGTTCGGTGATGCTCGGTTGCACCAAGGCTGTGCCGTCGCCGAAGAGGACGACTGGCAGCTTGGCGTCGTCGATGCCTTTTTCTTTCAAGAGGGCAAGTGCATCGGGGTTTTGTTCCGGGTTCATCGACTGGTATGGGATGCGGTTGCGGGAGAGGAAGTCGCGAATCTCATGATCCATGGGAGACCAGCGAACGCCAATGACGCGGATGCCTTCGAAGGGGGGCTTGTAGCCCTGCTTCCAGGCCTCGAGGAGGTCGTCGAGTACGGGGTAGAGCTTTTCTTCGGGCGGGTCCCATGGTTTATTGAGGTAATAGTGGATTTTGGCGGAGTTGATGGCGCGGATGGCGGCTTCGGTGTCGGCGTAGGCGGTGAGCAGGACGCGCTTGGCGTCGGGGTAGATTGTGAGGGCCTGCTGGAGGAAGTCGACGCCGGTCATGCCGGGCATGCGCTGATCGGAGAGAAAGAGGGCTACGATGTCGTTGCGTTCTTTGAGCTGGCGGCAGATGTCCAGGGCGGCAGCTCCGGAGGCAGCGCGGACGATGCGGTAATCCTGCCCGTAGTTGCGGCGCAGGTCTTGTACCACGGCTTCGAGCACGCTGATGTCGTCGTCGATTGCTAACAGAATTGGCTTCGGCATACCCTAGTTATACTGCGACTTACGACTTTCAGACAGAACACACCACGTATGATTCGATTGTGCCGGACGGTTCAAGGGTTCAGAAAACATATCGTGTTGATTACTAAGGCTCTGGCAACGACCGGAGGTGGCGTTGTCCGAATTGTAGACATTATTGTTTGAGCACCGCGATTGGCCGATGAGGGGATTGGCGGTAGACGATCCCACGCAGGAGACAGGATAGGTATGAATCGACTCATTCTCGCGGATAACCAGGCAATCTTCCGGGCTGGTGCGGCACGTGTTCTGGCGTTGGAGGACGACATGCGCATCGTCGCTCAATGCGAAGACCTGGCGAAGCTTTCGTCCTCTGTTGACGGGCTTCGGGGTTCGATCGTGCTGGTTGCTTCCAGTCTTCGTCCTGACCTGACGGCGTTGCTGGCGAAGGCCCGAGGGCTTGGCAGCAAGGTCATTCTGATTGCTGAGAATGCTGAGCATGTTCCGGATGAGATCGGGGCGCAGCTTGATGGCGTGGTTTGCAGAAATGTTGCCGGGGCGGAACTGGTGGATTCAGTGCGTCGAGTGGCACGCGGACAGCGGTTTATGCAACGGGTGAATGTGACGACTATGCAGGCTACGGACAGCGTAGGAATGCGTGTGCGCGATCGGCTGACGCCGAAAGAGATGCAGATCGTTGCGCTGATTGCTCAAGGGTGCAAGAACAAAGAGATTGCGCTGCAGCTTGGGACTAAAGAGCAGGTGATCAAGAATTATCTGCGGGGGATTTACGACAAGACAGGGGTTTCGGATCGGCTGGAGCTAGCGTTGTTTACGATTCATCATCGCGTGCTGGCAGAGGCGGCGGCTAAGGCTGGGAATTTGATTCAGATGAAAACGGCGTAGCGTATTTTCCTGACGGTGTTGGTAGAGGCGTTTCGACAAAATACAGGGATTCTTCGCTATCGCTCAGAATGACGACCTCTAAGTGCTGATAGGTATAAGGCAAGGGCATCGCTGAGTGTGGATGCCCAGCCCTTTGATTTACATGCCCATCAGGTCTGATTGCTTTTCAGCGGAAGGGCTGGCGAGGCCGACTTTTTCTGCGATGCTCTTGGCTTGGGTGAAGAGGAGCAGATAGTCGGGGCCGCCGGCCTTGGAGTCGGTGCCGCTCATGTTGAAGCCGCCGAAGGGGTGCGCGCCGACCATGGCTCCGGTGCACTTGCGGTTGAGGTAGAGGTTGCCGACGTGGAACTCTTCGCGGGCGCGGTCGAGCTTTTCGCGTGAGCTGGAGTAGATGGCTCCGGTGAGACCGTACTCGGTGTTGTTGGCGATGGCGAGGGCTTCGTCGAAGCTGGTGGACTTGATGACGGCAAGAACGGGGCCGAAGATCTCTTCTTGCGCGATGCGGGCTGTGGGGGCTACGTCGGCGATTACGGTTGGGGCGATGTAGTAGCCGCCTTCCGGGGTCTCGATGGCGTGGCCACCGTTGAGGAGACGGCCTTCGGTTTTGCCGATTTCGATGTAGCCAAGAATTTTTTGGTAGGAGCGTTCGCTGATGACTGGGCCGGTGTAGATGTTCTCCGCGGGGTCTCCGGTTTTGATGGTGGCTACACGGGCTTGCAGGCGGTCGCAGAAGATGTCGTAGATGCCGGCGTCGACGATGACGCGGGAGCAGGCGGAGCACTTTTGTCCGTTGAAGCCGAAGGCGCTGGCTACGACACCTTCGACGGCGGCGTCGAGGTTGCTGTCGGCGTCGACGATGATGGAATCTTTGCCGCCCATCTCGAGGATGGTGCGCTTGATGAAGATCTGACCAGGCTGCGTCTTTGCAGCGCGTTCGTGGATCTCGAGGCCGACGGCTTTGGAGCCGGTGAAGGCGATGAAGCGGGTTTGCGGGTGGGCAACGACCTCGCTGCCGAAGCCGGGGCCCTCGCCTACGCAGAGGTTTACGACGCCGTCGGGCAGGCCGACCTCTTCGAGCAGGCTCATGAATCGAGCGGCGATGGTTGGGGCATCAACGGAGGGCTTGAGGATGACGGTGTTGCCGCACACGATGGACGCTGCGGTCATGCCAGCCATGATGGCGAAGGGGAAGTTCCAGGGAGAGACGACGGCGCCGACACCAAGCGGGATGTAGCGGAGCTGGTTGCGCTCGCCGGAGAACTCGATGGGAGTGGTGGCTTGATCGAGGCGCAGGGCTTCGCGGCCGTAGAACTCGAGGAAGTCGATGGTCTCGCCTACGTCGGCGTCGGCCTCGGCCCAGTTTTTGCCGACTTCGAGGGTGAGCCAGGCGCAGAACTCGAACTTGCGTTCGCGGATAAGATCGGCTGCGCGGAAGAGCAGGGCTGCTCGTTCGGCGATAGGAGTGCGGCTCCATGTTGCGAATGCGGCTTGTGCGGCTTTGATGGCTTCTTCGGCGTGCTCGGCTTTAGCGCTCTGATGGATGCCGATGACCTGGGATGGGCGAGCGGGGTTGGTGGACGTGATCTTTTCGGTGGTCTTGATGCGACGGCCTCCGATGATCAGGTCGTACTCGTGGCCAAGATGGCTTTGAACTTCTGCGAGAGCTGTCTGCATGAGCCGCTTGTTTTCGGGGTCGGCAAAGTCGACGAAGGGCTCGTTAGTGAAGAGCGTCTGCGCGGTGCGCACGGGGATGGATGGAGTCAGTTCTAGAGTAGCCATAGCATGTCGATTCTAGCGCGAGCCCAAGACTCTTCGCTTTGGTTTAGATGCCCGACGATTCGCGTTGGGCGCAACTAGCTTTGGGTGAGTTGCTCAGTGGCTTTCGACATCTTGGCTGTCCGCTCGAGCTTGTCCCAGTTGAATGGTTTGCCGTCGATGGCGCGCTTTACGGTCTTGAAGAGCACGACGGAGAAGACTTGCCGGTAGGTGAACCGCTGAATCCAGATGTGAATAAGCAGCCATGCGTCGCCCTTGCTTGCGGGATGTTTCCGTTCGAGTGCGAAGGCAAGCGCGGACGCGGCGAAGTCGATCAGCAGGAAGGCGAGGAAGAAGGTTAACAGCTTATGGAAGCTCTCTGCTGAAGCCGCTTCGGGGTGGAAATGCTTGTCGATGAAATAGTGAGCAACGCCGGCGACAAACATCAGATCAATGAGCGGCGAGATGAGTGGCAGAAGGATCTGGAAGATGAGGATGTTCGGCAGAGCGAAGAAGCCCATGGCGCGGTGTCTGCTGAAGGCTCCGCGATGCTTGAAGATTGCCTGAAGGATGCCGAAGGACCAACGGAAGCGCTGGCGCATCAGGCCGTCTGCGTTGACTGGAGCCTCGGTGAAGGCAAGGGCCTGGTCCTCGTAGATGACGGAGTAGCCCTGCTCGAGAAGGTTCATGGTCAAGTCGGCGTCTTCGGCGACGGTGTCGGGGTGATAGCCTTCGCCGGCCTTCACTGCTGAGGTCCGCCACGCACCGATTGCGCCGGGAACTACCGTGACTACGTCAAACAGGTCGAGGGCGCGGCGTTCGAAGTTCTGACTCGTGATGTATTCGAGTGCTTGCCAGCGCGTCCACAGATTGACGCGGTTGCCTACTTTGGCGTTGCCTGCTACAGCGCCGATCTTCGGGTTGGCGAAGTGCGGGACCAGGCGTGCGATGGCATCGTGGGCGATGACGGTGTCTGCGTCGATGCCAACGTAGATCTCCTCGTCGAAGCGTTCGATTGCGTAGTTCAGCGCTTCGGCCTTGCCGGCGTTCGGCTTGGTCAGCACGGTGAGGCGGCCAGAGGCAATATCAGCAGGGTAGGCCTTGCGCGCGACGTCGTAGGTATTGTCCTTTGAGCCGTCGTCGATCACGATGATGCGGATGTTCTTGTAGGTCGACATCATTACGGACCGGATGGTGCGGACGATGACTTTTTCTTCGTTGTAGGCCGGGATGAGAACAGCGACTTTGGGGGCGTACTCCGGTGTGGCGTAGTTCTTTCTCTTACGCACACGGTCGATGACGGCGCAGATGCCGATGATGATAAGGCGGGCGCTCATCAGGATGTCGCCGACGAAGAAGACACCGACGACGAAGTTGTTGAAGAAGCCGAAGAGGAAAAAGGCGATGGAATCTGCTCGTGCCTGCCAGCGTTGCTGAGGTGTGAGCGACGGCATGACCTCAGCTCTCGTCTTGCCCATCAACTGTGATACGGGGACGATCTCATACCCGTGTGCGCGGAGGGATTCGATCAGGACTGGCAGGGCGGCGATGGTGGCAGAACGGTCGCCTCCGCCGTCGTGCAACAGAATGATGGAACCGCGGGTCCAGGGACGTTTGTCCATGTCCGCGATCTGTGCGAAGACACTGTCGGAGATTTCTTTGGGAGACTTCCGCGGATGCTCGTCCCAGTCGTTGGTGTCGATCTTGTTGCCGATGGTGATGTAGCCGAGGCCTTGAATTCGATCGACCGGAGCAGCCTGATCATTGGTGTCGGGCTCCTGGTCGATGGAATAGGGTGGCCTGAAGTAGAGCGGCTGCACCCCAAGTTTCGACGCGAAGAGCCGCTCGGTGAGGTTCAATTGCAGGTCAGCCTGCGTGTTCGATATTTCGCTGATGTCCGGATGGGTGAAGGTATGGTTCCCGATCTCGTGGCCTTCACGGTAGACCCGCTGCATGACGCCAACATATTTTTCGGCTTCCTCGCCGATCATGAAGAAGGTGCCTTTGATGTTGTACTTCTTCAGGATGTCGAGGATGCGCGGCGTCCAGTCGGGATCGGGGCCGTCGTCGAAGCTTAGCGCGACTTGCTTGGGGTGATAGCCGTACTGCGCGACGGTATAGGAGAGTGGGTATGAGTCCATCCACTCCTCGGTGATGGAGCGATATTCTGGAGGGACATTGCCATCATCATCCATGGTCACGGTGCGCTGCCCGGCCTGGGGCTTGCGTGTGATCCGCAGGATGTCGCCTTCACCTTCGGTGTCGACATCGTATCCCGGCTCAACGGTTGCCAGTGCCTTCACCGGATCTGAGTGAAGAGGTGAGTCCCAGATGTTCCATAGCGAGTTGTCTTCTTGTCCCAGTCGCCATAATGCATAGGTCTGGATGCCTAGCGCACGCGCTGCTCTCATTTCGTTGAGTACTGTTACTGCATCAAGAAACCACACCTGGTGACGGACGTGGGCGTCTTCATCGTCGTATGCAAAGTGCGCATTGAGGGAGTCGTCGTCGAGATCGACTTTTGAGTCGGAGTCGTATGCCGCCTGCCATGCCTCCTGGGTCGACAGGTTCTGCGCGTTGAGCACCTTTTCGGGGAGGGGTTTGTGGCCCTTCTTCACCGGAGATGGCATCGCAAGGGTCCAGTCGTATCCGTAGCTACCGATGGAGCAGATGATCTTCTCTTTCGGCACAGTCTTGAGGACGTTCTTCAGGTTATCGATGAACCAGTCTTGCGAGGCAATCGGGCCGGGGCCACTATCGGGCTGATGCTCGTCGTAGTTCATCAGCAGCAGACCGTCGGAGTGGTCTGCGATGTACTTGAGGTCGTAGTCGTCGTCGCTAACGGGCGTGTTCACGTAGAGGCGCAGGTTGCGCGGGTGGAAGTCGGCGTAGAGCGCTGCGATCAGGGCTTTGTAGCCGGGTTGGGCTTCGGTTGGAATCTCTTCGAAGTCGAGAGACAGGCCGCGATAGCCTGGGTTTGCCGCAAGGAACTTGTCGATCTGGTGGACGAAATTAGCACGAGCGGTGTCGCTTCTGAGCACGTCGCCAATCATAGGAAGGAAGAGACCCTTGATCGGGTCGTAATTGTTGACGAGGGGGAAGATGTCGAGGTTGACGTGGTTGGCGGCGATGGTGCGAGCGACTTTGGATTCGCGGTCGACGGACTGGACACCTGAGGGCGAAACGACGGCGTAGGCGCGATTGTCGATGGTGTAACCGGTAAGCGAGCCGTCAGGGGTGACGACGTGCAGCCACTCGGGGAAGAGTAAGTCGATCTGGCTGATGTGTTGGCGAAGGGAGGAGTAACTGGCGGGATCGTCCTCGACGTAGTAGGCAGCACGTAGGCCTTCGCCGGAGTTCAGGGGGACGTCGGAGGGTTTGAGGTCGGTTTTGCGGTGGGCCGAACGGTGAAGTTTCTGGCTAGCCTTCAGAAGTAACGGGTTCGACAGGGATCGATAGTTCCTCTTCTGCGTACCGAGCGGCAACTCTGGCAGTGGCTTCATTCGCATCAGGCCGACGATGAAGATGGTTCCGAGAACGAGGCCGAGGAGCACAAGAATGTTCTGCATCAGGCGCAGACGTTTCCAGCGCTTGCGTTGGGGATCGAAGAAGACTTGTTTGGTCATTAGAGAGGGGCCAGCCGCCGCGCGCAGACACTACTTTAACTATAATGTCGGCCCCCACCATGGTCAATGCAG
>DATDHL010000328.1:0-9304 GCA_036521575.1 Edaphobacter sp.
AAGCACTGTGACTACTGCATTGTTACGCCGCCACCAGCCTTCTCTTCCTTCTTGCGCTCATTTTCCTTGCGAGCACCCATTGCTCTCTGGCTCCACTCGTCTGCCTTGGCCAGGTCCGCTTTGCGAGCCGCATCATCCCCGCAAGCCAAGTCAGCTCTGCGCCGGAAGGTCAGGTTCAGATATTGCATCGCATCGTCATAAGTCGGGTTAAGTTCGACCGCCCTCTGCAAAAACTGCAGTCCCTCATTCACGAGTGTAGTGTTGGCCTCTTGGAGCTTCAGGCACGCCCCTTTGCTCTTCTTGGCGTTACCGTTTCCGTCATCGGTGAGGCCATCTGCAGCGAGGATCGTGGTCGCATTCTTGTACGCCTGAATCCAGTTCAGAACGCCCAGCGTGTAGTACGCTTCCGCATCATTCGGTGCGAGGGCGATTACTTTCTTTTCATATTCCTTCGCCTCATCAAACTTCTTGATGTTGCGGTCGATCGATGCGATCTGCTTTAGCGCCGTAAGATCACTCGGATCCTTCGCCAGCACCTCTTGGAAGCCATCAATCGCCTTCTGCGCGATCTTCAGATTTTCCGGAGTATCCAGATTCGGAACGACCTGGTAGGAGTACGCCGTCGCCAGATAGAGCTTCGCCTGCGCGTAGTTAGGATCCAGTTCGATCGAGTTCTGGAAGTGTCCCACAGCTTCTTCATAGCGTGCATTCTTGAACGCCTGAATACCCTTGTTGAGCTGGTCGCGCGCCTTCAGGCGGTTACATCCGGTTGCAGAAGAAAGCAGCAGCGCTAGCATAGCGGCCGTAACCGGAATCCGTGCGGTGAATTTCATTGGACGTGTTCTCTCCTTCAAAAGGGCGCGATGTTGTGGAACGGTGAATCGAACTGGGGAAATTTTCTGCTTGCCGCTTGATTGTAACGGTATACCTGCCAATCTGGCCAGAGTATCTCTCTTTTCTGATGCCGGCAAAACCCTCTGCGTGCTTCTGTCTTGAAATAAATTGCTCCGAGAGGCAATACTACTCCCCCTCGGTCTTTTTTTTGATAGACCGCTCTTAGTTTAAGGCTCTCTTCAGACACCTTGTTGAACGGAATTCGAAACGCAAGGTTTAGACGTAGAAGCAAGGCAAGTAGTCTCACCGCCTCTAAATCATAACTATTGACCTGCCTCACTTCCCGGGGTTATCAAGGCCACATCCTCGGCGCCAGCAGCCCGTCCCGCGTCAATCACCCTCGAAATCACCCCAAAATCCAACGTCGCATCCGCCTTTAGCAGAATTCTCCGCTCGGCCTTCTGCCCGAGCAACCCAACCAACCGCGAAGCGACTTCGGCCTCATTCACAGGCCGCTCGTCGACAAAGTACCGAGTCTCAGCACCATTGGCTTCCACCTGTACGAAGACCGCCCGGTCTGCGGCAACATCTGACGATTGCCCAGTGCTCGCAGATGGAAGCTCCGCATCAAGCCCGCGCGGCGATACAGGCACAATCACCATAAAGATGATCAGCAACACCAGCAGGACATCGATCAGCGGAGTTACATTGATCTCAGAAGAGAACCCCGCACCAGAGCCATTTCCAGACCCATTCGTCGAAAAAGCCATCGCTATCGTCTCCCAATCCAGAATTGGGCAAGCGAGCACTTTATCTATTTTGACTACTCAAAAAGCTCCGGGCGGCGGGCCAAATCGGCCGCACCGCCCGTGCGAGAGCTTCTTCAAACCGTCTTACTGTCCTGCTTCAACCCGCGGCGTAATTAGACCGATGTTGTCCACACCAGCCTGATGCCCAAAGTCAATCACTTCAGCAATCTTGTTGAAGTCCAGATCTTTGTCGCCCTTCACGAACATGACCTTTTCCTGCCGCGCGCCAAAAATCTCTGCCAGCTTCGGCTCCAGGTCTTGTCTGTTAAATGCCGTGTCGTTGATCTTGTACGACGGAGCGCCGGCCCCATTCGACAACACCTGCACCACAATCGTGCGGTCGTTGGGTTGCTCATGCGAAGGATCCTTGGGCGGCTGGGGAACCAGCGTATCCAGACCCTTCGGCGTCACCGGCACGATCACCATGAAGATGATCAGCAGCACCAGAAGAACGTCGATCATCGGCGTAACGTTGATGTCCGACATCGCTCCGCCTTTATTTCCACCGCCCATTCCCATAGCAAATCTCCTTATAACTCCGGCTGCTCAATCCTATGAGGCTGCCGTTCTACAGAATCTCTTACTTCTTCGTCGCAGACGCTTCCGTCTCGCGCTTCTCGGTCAACAACCCAAGCTGACTGACACCGGCTGAGCGGATGCCATCTACTGCATCCATCACCTTGCCGTAATTCGCCCGAGTATCGGCGCGCATAAACACTTGCTTGCTCGTCTTGTTCTCGAGCTTCGCTGAAATTTTGCTCCCCAGATCGTCGATCGTCACCTGGTCGCCGCCGAGAAACGTCCTACCGTCCCGCGTCACCGCCACTACGACCGCGTCTTCCTTGTTCGCATCTTCCATCACTACTGCGGCGTCGGCCTTCGGCAGGTCCACATTCACCTTATTGTTCAACATGGGAGTAATGACCATGAAGATGATCAGCAACACCAGCATCACGTCCACCATCGGCGTCACGTTAATGTTTGAGTTGATCTTCTTGCCTTCTTCCCGCTTATTGATACTCATAACGTCGGCTCCGTCCGGCTTTGCCCGGCTCTTGCTGTCTCTGTACTCTCCTGCGGCTTGCTCTGCCCTCCGGATGCCGTTCGCTGGCGGCATCCGGAGGTACTCAGAGCTGTAACTCTCGCAGGTTCCTGCCGTCTTCGATTACCTCTCGAAGCGCAGGTCTTACCGGTGGCTCTGCTTGATGAAGTAGTCCACCAATTCGCTCGAGCTGTTGTCCATTTCGACGTCGAACGCCTCGACCTTGCCGGTGAAGTAGTTGAACGTCATAACCGCCGGGATGGCGACCAGAAGACCGAACGCAGTCGTCACCAGGGCTTCTGAAATACCGCCGGCAACTGCTCCAATTCCGGAGGTCTTCTGCGTTGCAATCTGCTGGAAGGCGTTCAAAATACCGACGACGGTCCCGAACAGACCAATAAAGGGTGCCGTCGATCCGATCGTTGCCAGACCGCCGAGACCGCGCTTCAGCTTAGCGTGAACGATTGCCTCAGAGCGCTCCAGTGCGCGCTTGGAGCTCTCGACCTGCTCTTCGGTGATGCTGCCGCCCGAACCGAAGCTTCGGAACTCCTGCAGACCGGCCACGACAACCTCTGCCAGGTGCGACTTCTTGGAGCGGTCAGCAACCTTGATCGCCTCATCCAGACGACCATCCTTGAGCGCTCCGGCAACCTTCGGCGCAAACTCACGCGACTGCTTACGGGCTGCAGAGAAGTACAGCGCACGGTCGATGATCACAGCAAGGGACCAGATCGACATGATGAAGAGCAGAATAACGACCGCCCGAGCCAGGTTGCCCATGTTGGACCAGAGCTGCAGCGGGCTGAAACCAACCTGCGCCTCATCGAAGAACATGGCGAGCGAGGTAGGTACATGAGCGAAGTTTGCGAGATGAGCGAGAATCACTTGGATATTTCCTCCTGGTAGAACTCTAACTTTCCAAATCTTGACCCGTGTATCCCCCAAAAGTTCGCTGCCTGAGGATTACACGAGAGGACGACTGCGATAACAGAACCCGTGGTTTAGCCTCCGCCGAAGTTGAAGTTCACAGTAATCTGCGTCTCAACCTCGGTCGGTTCACCGTTCAACAGATACGGCTTGTAGCGCCAGTTCCGGACAGCATCGAGCGCACTTGACCGCAGCATCTCGGGACCGCTGATCGCCTCAAGTCTCGTAATCGTGCCCTCCTTCGAGATCACAGCGTGAAGCACAACCGCACCAGAGACGTGAGCTGCCTTGGCAATCGGAGGATAGATCGGCTTCGGCTGCGAGATTGCCAGACCGCTGATAACGCCGCTCGATACGCGCATCGGCCCTTTCGGCGGAGCAACCTTCACCACCGGTGTAGGCGCAGTTCCTATGCCACCCATCACGCCACCCGGGACGCCGCTTCCGCCACCCATGCCGGACATACCCGCAACGCCAGCCACAGTCGGAGGCGGTGCAGAATCTTCCTTCAGCATCTTGATGTCCTTGGGAATCTTCGTCGGCGCGTGAAGACCCTGATCGATCTCCGACACCATCTTAATCGGCTTGATAACCTGCGCCGGCGGCGGAGGAGGTGGTGGTGGAGGCGGAGGCGGAGGAGCCGTCAACATAGCTGTCATAGCCGTCTTCGGCAGCGCCTCAGGATACAGCAGCGGGATCAGGATCATCGTGAGAAGAATCGCAGCATTGAACACAAACGTCGCGATCATCCAATACTTGGATTTCGTCTTGATTCTCCCACCGGATTCCATCAATGAGTCTTCAAACATATGCAGCCTCTCTACTGGAAGAGCTATTGATACTTAGACACCACACCGTTCAGATTTGTTCCCGTTTGCAGAGTCCAGACAACCCAATTGCAGTTTTTTTGACGAGCTACGCCTTGGCCTTTTTCCCTGCCGGCAACGTAGCTGTCTTGCCCCGTTTTGCTCGCCATTCCTGGTACGCCACCAGCATCGGCGCCGCCACAGCAATCGACGAGTACGTTCCAATTAGGATGCCAACCACAAGAGCAAAGGAGAACCCATGCAGCACTTCACCGCCAAATAAATACAGCGACAGCACCGTCAGAAAGGTCAGACCGGATGAGATCACTGTCCGGCTCAGCGTCTGATTAATGCTGCGATTGACCACATCCGCCAGCGATTCTCTCCGTGATAGCGCCAGATTCTCGCGAATACGGTCGAAGACGACAATCGTGTCGTTCATCGAATAACCAATCAATGTCAGGATCGCTGCGATGACGGTAAGCGTAATCTCCTGGTTCGTCAAGCTGAACGCTCCCACCGTAATCAGCGTGTCGTGGAACACCGCCACTACCGCAGCCACGCCATAGATCAGCTCGAACCGGAACCACAGATAGACCAGCATCCCGACCAGTGAGTACATCGTCGCCAGAAAAGCCTGCTGCTGTAATTGCTTACCTGCCGTCGGGCCGACGATCTCCACCTGCTCGATGGTGAAAGTCGAATCATGGTAGTTCGACGACAGCGCATTCTCCACGCTCTGCCGCCCCGCATCGTGCGCCGCATCCGTCGCCGACGACTGAGGCAGCGCAATGATCACTTTGTTGGCCGCATGTCCGCTCGGGTCGCTGATGCGCTGAATCGTTACATCATGCAGTCCAGCCCGATCCATCGCCTGCCGGATATGGTCCTCGTTCGGCGCCTGGGCAAACTCCACCCGTATCTGCGTCCCGCCCTTGAAGTCCACACCCAGCGGAAGATGATGCCAGAACAACAGGCTAAGAATGCCCGCCACCGAAAAAATCAGTGAAAACCCGAGAAAGTACCACTTCTTCCCAAGCCAGTCGATATTCGTGCTACGAAACAGTTCCACGCTCTTCAATCCTCGGCGGAAGCCCTTCAAGGGTCCGCAATCTCTCAAAAATCTCTACTAAATCGACAACGGCGCGCCGCGTTCCTTCTTCGACAAGTGCGCATCGAAGATCACGCGCGACACAAACACCGCGGTAAACAGATTCGCCAGAAGACCAAACACTAGCGTCAGCGCAAATCCGCGAACCGGCCCCGTACCGAACAGGAACAGGATCGCCGCCGACACAATCGTCGTCACGTGCGTATCGATGATCGTCACCCACGCATGCGCAAATCCCTGTTGGACCGCAGCCGCAGCCGTCTTTCCGCTCCGCAATTCTTCGCGGATGCGTTCAAAGATCAGCACATTTGAGTCCACGCCCATACCAATCGTCAGGATGACGCCCGCAATACCCGGCAGCGTCAGCGTCGAACCTGTAAAACCCATGAACCCAAGCAAAATAACCAGGTTCAAAATCAATGCCAGATTCGCGTTGATACCCGCTCCGCGGTAGTACACCAGCATGAACAACATGACAGCCAGCATGCCCGCAACCGCCGCGATTACACCCTGCCGAATCGAAGCAGCACCAAGGGTCGGCCCAACCACCCGCGTCTCCAGATACGAGATCGACGCTGGCAGCGCGCCCGTCCGCAGCATCAGCGAAAGGTCATTCGCCTGTTGCTGTGTGAATCCGCCCGTAATCTCGCCGCTATCCCGAATCGCCGACTGAATCCCCGCAACCTCGCGCACCCGGTTGTCCAGCACAATCGCCATCGAACCCGGCGTAGCGGTGTTGGCGCTATGTTCGCTCGTGTATTTGTAGAAGCGGTCACCTGCCTCGGTCGTCAGAGTAAAGCGGATGTTCGGCCGCCCATTCTGGTCCTGCGAGGGCTGCGCGTCGCGGAAGTCCGTACCTTCAACTTCGCTCACCCGCTTCAGCAACCAAACCTGCTCCGGAGCCCCAGCCGATCCCGAGCCCCGCACCAGCATTGAGTCCGGCGGAACCACTCCGTTATTAGCCTGCAGCGCATCCCGCTCGGTTCCCCACGGTCCACCCACTACAGCGTGAATCTCCAGCTTGGCCGTGGACTGAATAACCTCCTCGACGCGCGCCGGATCGCTCACACCTGGCAACTCAACCAGAATCTGGTTGTCGCCCAGTCCATATTTCTGAATCACGGGCTCTGCAACTCCCAGTTTGTCGATACGCTCGCGGATCGTCTCGATCGACGTATCCAGCGTCCGCGCCGCCAGGTCCCGCGCAGCCGCCTGCTTCATCGTAAGCAGCAAAGAGCCGTCAGGCGCGGTCGTCACTTCATAGTTACCGTAATCGACGCCCTGCAGGACGTTGCGCACATCGCCCAGCTTGCCCGCCGGAATACCTGAGACCACAATCGTCTGCGGATGCGCCGGATCGGTCCTACCCACAGTCGCGCCCGTAATTCCGGCCTTCTGCAGGTCTCCCTCAAGCCGAGCCGCATCGCGATCTATTGCCGAAGCGATCGCCTCCGCAACATGGACCTCGAGCACCAAATGCGTGCCGCCCTTCAGGTCTAGACCAAGGTTGATGTTATTGCTGATGAGTGTTCTCAGTGACCCCAGCTTCGGTGCATTGAAGCCAAAAAAGATCCCATAAAAGAAGATCACCAGTACCGCAATGATGGATGCCGTCTTACCGGCCAGATTCTTGCCCATGATCTTTATCGAAGGTGCAGCCTGCAACACTCCGCCGCCGCGATCCTTATTTCTTCCTCGTCGTTTCTACGGTTGAATCTAAAATTCCTTGCTGCTCATGCTTATCGCCATTAAGACGAAGCCGCTTCATCGGTCGTCACCGTGGCAATCGCGCTCTTCACAAACTCCAGCTTCACGCCATCGGGCTGCACGCGCAGCACAACAGTATCGTCCTTGACCGTCAGAATCGTTCCCTTGATCCCGCCATTGGTGGTTACGCGGTCGCCGGACTTCAACTGGCTCAGCATCTCCTGCCACTTTTTCTGCTTCTTCTGGTTCGGAGCGATCATCAAAAAGTACAGCACCGCGAAGAACAGAAGCGGCAGCGCAAGTCCGCCCAAATTACCCAGGGCGAATCCCCCGGCCATACTCTGCAACCACATCGCGAACATCAGTAGCTCCATTCCATAACGCAGCAGGGGCCGCACAAACGCGCACCACTGCCTTCAGGCCTAAAAATGACGCCTAGCCCCTAAGCATCGCGTAACAGCCACACCATGTCAAGGAAGCCACCCCGCAGTCACTCATCAAAACCCTCGCTCAACGCGCCGATTGCACCATCCATGCAACAATCTGACTCGCAGAGGTCATCCTCAATGGATCAACCGAACCGGCAGTTACCCGCCCCCGAAGATCTCGCCACCCGTCGCACCACCTTCCGTAAACTCCACGAAACCGGACTCTTCGTCATCCCTAACCCTTGGGACATAGGCACCGCCCGCTACCTCCGCTCACTCGGATTCAAGGCCCTCGCCACCACCAGCGCGGGCTTCTCCTTCACTCAGGGCCTCCCCGACACCGACTGGGCCGTTCCCCGCGACATGGCCCTCCAGCACATCGCCACCATCGCCTCCTCCGTCGACCTCCCCGTTAACGCCGACTTCGAATCCGGCTACGCAGACCAACCCGAAGCGGTGGCACACAACGTCACCCTCTGCATCGCCACCGGCATCGCAGGCCTCTCCATCGAGGACGCCACTGGCGACTACGAATCTCCGCTCTACGACCTCCCACTCGCCGTCGAACGCATCCAGGCCGCCCGAGCCGCCATCGACGCCTCCCGCACCGGCGTCCTCCTCACCGCTCGCGCCGAATGCTACCTGGTCGGCCACCCCGACCCGCTCAACGAATCCCTCCGCCGCCTCGAAGCCTACGCCGCCGCAGGAGCCGACGTCCTCTACGCCCCCGGCCCCACAAAGCGCGAGGACATCGAAGCCATCGTCGCCGCCGTTCGCCCCAAGCCCGTCAACATCCTCCTCACCTCCAGCAAAGATCTCCAACTCTCCGACCTCGCCACCATAGGAGTCCGCCGCGTCAGTGTAGGCTCCGCACTCTCCCGAGCAGCCTGGACCGGCTTCATCAACGCCGCCCGCCAAATCGCCCTCGAATCCAGCATGGCTGGCCTCGACAACGCCGTCCCCCACGCCGAGCTCAACAACTTCTTCCGCAGAGACCTAGCCCAACGCTAGTGTGTCTAACGAATCCATATTCCTGCTTCTAGGTAAGCCAAGGCTTTAGCCTTGGCCCTCTCAGACCCCAATAAACATTGGGGCTTTAGCCCCTGGGATATGCCCTCCTGCTCCATCGCACCCTTCTTCAATGGAGCGATTTGATTCGTCAGACATTCCCTAAACTCTGCGACCGCCCGCTCAAAAAGGTGTAGCCTTCCTGTGTGAAGCGAGAACCCGCCAAAGAAGAGGCCGAGCTCCTCTCCATCGACGGCCAAGAAGTCCGCGTCACCCACCCCGCCAAGCTCTACTTCTCCCGCCAGACCCAGCTCACCAAGCTAGACCTCGTCCGTTACTATCTCTCCGTCGCCCCCGGAGCCCTCAACGGAATCCGCGACCGTCCCATCGTCCTCAAGCGCTTCGTCAACGGAGCCGAGGCCGAAGCCTTCTATCAGAAGCGCGCCCCCTCCGACCACCCCTCCTTCCTCCGCACCGTCACCCTCTCCTTTCCCTCCGGCCGCACCGCCGAAGAGCTAGTCGTCGACGACCCCGCCGGCCTCGCCTGGATCGTCAACCTCGGCTGCATAGAGCTTCACCCCCACCCCGTCCGCTCAGCCGACCTAGACCACCCCGACGAGCTCCGCGTCGAC
>DATDHL010000329.1:0-2255 GCA_036521575.1 Edaphobacter sp.
CGGTTACGCTGTTGACGAAATACCGGAGCCCGTCAAGCTGGACGTTGGCTTCGCCGCCTACGAGAGCTCTACTCATGTTAAGGACAACGTTCTCCACTACAGCCGCACCTACACGGTCCGTGAGGTCACGCTTGCTGCCGATCGGTACAACGACGTTCAGAAGCTCGCTGGCGTCATAGCCGCAGATGAACAAAACAGGGCCGTCCTCAAAAAGAAGTAACTGCTCAACTCACCGAATTCTACAAACGAAACTCAGCTGTAAAAATAAGAAGGATAGACCCCAAGATGAACTGCACGTCGCATTTTCGCCTCCTCCGAGCCACACTCCTTGCATCATTGCTCTGCCTGGCTGTCCCGCTGGCCTACGCCGATCAGTGGACCACTCCCACAAAGGAAGAGCTCACCATGACCTCGCAGCCCGAGGTCCCCGGCGCCGCCGCCGTCTATCTCTTTCGCGAAGAGAAGACGACCGACGATTTGCACCTGTTCGAGATCTACATTCGTCTTAAGGTTCTCACCGAGAAGGGCAAGGAGTACGCCAATGTTGAACTGCAGTACTCAAAGGGTGATGGCGGCATCAGTGTCAATAACATTGCCGGCCGAACCATTCATCCTGATGGGACCGTCATCCCATTCACAGGCAAGCCTTACGACAAGCTCATCGAAAAGACGCAGGGAATGCGTCAGATGGCTAAGGTCTTTACCCTTCCCGACGTCGAGGTAGGCAGCATCATCGAGTATCGATACGACCGCCGCATGGACGATCACTGGTTCATGGCTCCCAGCTGGTTTATCCAATCCGATCTCTTCACACGCAAAGCCCACTACATGTGGAAGCCGACCGACAAACAGCTCGTGACCAATGATGATCGCGGCCAACTCAGCAACAGCATCGCATGGTTTCCTGTTCTGCCCGCCACTGCGGACTTCAAAAATACCCAGCTCCCCGGCACCAGCCTAAGTGCAAACGGTCGCGTGGTCTTTGAGCTAAATATTCACGATGTTCCTCCCGCTCCTGAAGAGGAATATATGCCCCCGATCTCCAGCCTCTCCTTCCGTGTCCTTTTCTACTACTCCCCCTACCGTACAGGAGAAGAATATTGGAAGGGCGAAGGCAAGCACTGGTCAAAGCTCAGTGATAAATTCATCGGGCCCGGTTCTCGCGTCCGTGCCGCTGTTCAGGATCTAGTCTTGCCCTCTGACACGCAAGACCAGAAGCTCCGCAAGATCTACGCGGCCGTCATGAAGCTCGAAAATACCGACTTTACTCGCGAACACTCTAACGCCGAAGAAAAGGCGGACGGTCTTCACGAGGTTCACAATACCGACGATATCTGGCAGCACAAGCGCGGCAGCGGAGATCAACTCACTGAGCTTTTCGTGGCTATGGCTCGCGCCGCTGGTATGAAGGCTTACCTCTCCACAGTCGTCAACCGCGATCACAACATCTTCATAGCCGGTTATCTCCACATCCAGCAGTTTGACGACTACCTTGCTATCGTCAACGTGGATGGCAAAGAGCAATACTTCGATCCAGGTTCACGCTTCTGCCCATATCAACATCTAGCCTGGAAGCACACACAAGCGGGCAGCCTTCGTCAGGCCGAATCGGGAACCACGATCGTCCAGACTCGGGATGAACCCTACACCGCGTCTGTTGTCCAACGTGTCGCCAATCTCAACATGGATCAGCAGGGCATCGTTACCGGATCCATCAAAATGACCTACATCGGCGCCCCGGCACTCAATTGGCGTCAGCGCTCGCTTACAGGCGACACGACCAGCCTCGAACGTGAACTCCGTGTTGGCCTGGAACGCCTTCTTCCGCAGGGAATGGACGTCAAGCTGGCCTCCATCGAAAAACTCGAGGACTACGAGCAGCCCTTCTCCGTCAGTTTCAGTGTCAAAGGCCCCGCTGGTTCATCCACAGGAAAGCGCCTGTTGCTCACCGGCGATATCTTTGAATCCAACTCCAAGCCGACCTTTCCTCACGAGAAACGAGAAGTCGCCGTCTACTTCCACTACCCCTACGTCGAGCAGGATGCAGTTCGCGTTACCTTCCCCTCCACGTTCAAAGTTGAGTCCCTCCCAACCGGCGATAAACAGCAATTCCAGAACTTCGCTGCCTACAACCTCTCAACAGAATCCACTCCAACCAATGTCACCTTCCGTCGCAATTACACACTGGGCGAGATCTGGTACCTTCCGAAGGAATATCCGGATCTCCGCGCCTTCTACAACAAGATCGAGACCAA
>DATDHL010000330.1:0-2258 GCA_036521575.1 Edaphobacter sp.
CCCCACATATTTCTCACCCACGACGATCTTTTGAAGACATGGGGCACCGGAGACCGTAAAATACTATTTGTCCCCCTTGAAAAGCGCGACGACGTAGATCGTCTCCTGGGCAACAACAAAATCCTCCTCGAGGAAACCTCAGGCAAAGCCTTATTCACCGATCGCCCTTTAGATAATCCCGCACCCAATCCACCGCTACCGTAACGAGATCCATGAACGACAGTTTCGCCCAGTCCGTAGAAACCCTTCCCCTCCCAACCGAGCAGGTTTCTGCGGCCTCCCGACCCGCCACACCCACCACAGCACCCACCCGTCGTTGGAGCCCCCGCTCCATCGCCATCCTCTTCCTCGCCTGGTCCATCCTCCAGATTGGCGGCCTCTTCTCCCCCGGCCTCCTCGATGACGTCGACTCCATCTACATCGAGATCGCCCGCGAGATGCTCCACCGCCACGACTACGTCACCCCCTTCGTCAACGGCGTCCGCTTCTTCGACAAGCCACCCCTCATGTACTGGATGGCCGCCGGCTCCATGCACCTCTTCGGCCCCTACGACTGGGCCGCCCGCATCCCCCTCGCCCTCGGCGTCCTCGCCCTCCTCCTCGCCGTCTACGCCCTCGGCATCCGCCTCTTCGAGAGCATCTCCCCGGCCAGCGCACCCGACCGCGGAGGCTTCTACGCCGCCCTCGCCCTCGCCACCAGCATCGGCCCCTACCTTTACACCCGCTTCTTCATCCCCGACATCCTGCTAGCCCTATGGATGACCCTGGCCGTCCATCTCTTCCTCATCGCCCTCGACCGCATTCAAAATCGGCCACAAAGCCGGGTGCCCCATTCATCGCAGTCTCACCGCGATGAGTGGGACATTCGTGCGCAGCACGAACCACTCTCCTACTCCTCACACAACTCTGTCATTTCGACCGGCGGCGGCGCTTTTGCCGCCGTAGCGGAGACACCCGCTTCTCTACCGAGAACTCTACCCAGCCACAAATCCCCCCTCCTACCCTGCCTCGCCTTCGCCGCCGTCATGGCCGTCAACGTCCTCACCAAAGGACTCATCGGCCTTGTCTTCCCCATAGCCTTCGTCTTCCTCTACCTGGCCATCACAAAGCAGCTCCGCCTCCTCCCCAAGTTCCACCTCCTCGCCAGCACCGCCGTCTTCCTCGCGATAGCCACCCCCTGGCACATCCTCGCCGCCCTCCGAACCCCTGCGATCCCGCTCCCCACCGGCATGGGCCTCCCCGCCACCGGAGGTTGGGCCTGGTTCTATCTCTACAACGAGCACATCGCCCGCTTCCTCGGCCGCCGCATCCCCCACGACTACGGCCAGGTCCCCATTCCCCTCTTCTGGCTTCTCAACGCCCTCTGGATCATGCCCTGGGCCACCTTCCTCCCCACCGCCCTAACTGACCACACCCGGACCCTCCGAAACCGCAGCGCAGCCACCGCGCATCAATACGAGACCGCCCTCTCCCTCATCCTCTGGACCGTCGTCGTCCTTGGCTTCTTCACCCTGTCCAGCCGACAGGAATACTACGGCCTCCCCGCACTCCCGGCCCTCGCCCTCATGGCCGCTGGCCTCCTCACCCGCGCCGATGCCCACACCTCCGGCAGCACAGCCGCCCGCACCAGCGCCCTCAACTGGACCCTCTACCTCCTCGTCCCCCTCACCACCCTCATCGCCCTCATCTGCGGATACTTCGCCATCACGGCCCCTCACCCCGCCCCCGGCGCCGACATAGCCTCGCTCATCGCCGCCAACCCCGAGTTCTACAACCTCTCCCTCGGCCACCTCTTCGACCTCACCGGAGCAGCCATGGGCCTCTTCCGTGGCCCCCTCGCCGCCGTGGCCCTCAGCATGATCGTCATCGGCCCCGTCAGCTATCTCCTGCGCCGAACCGGACGAACCTACACCGCGAACCTCACCCTCGCCGCCGCGATGACCGTCACCCTCCTGGCCGCGCACGAAGGCCTCGCCCGCTTCTACCCCATCCTCGGCTCCAAGGACCTCGCCCTCGCCATCAACCGCGCCGGCATCCAACCCACCGATAAGATCATCCTCGACGGCGAACTTACCTCCGGCTCGACCCTCGTCTTCTACACCCAGCAGCAGGTCCACCTCCTGCGCGGAAGAGTCAACGGCCTCTGGTACGGCAGCTTCTGGCCCGACGCCCCTCACATCTTCGAGACCGAAGACGGACTCCACCAGCTCTGGTCCGGCCCCCACCGCATCTTCCTGATGACCTACGACCCCAACCGA
>DATDHL010000331.1:0-2067 GCA_036521575.1 Edaphobacter sp.
TGCCGGGTGGCGTGAAGGATGTTGGGACGATCCAAGGGCTTGAGAAGAAGTATGGGGTGAAGTCGGGGTCGATCAATCCGAACCTGTTTCAGGATCAGGAGTACAAGTTCGGGTCGATTGCGAATCCGAGTGCGGAGATACGGGGGCGGGCGCTGGCTCATTTGCTGGATTCGGTGGAGATCGGGCGGGAACTGGGGTCGAAGGATGTGTCGCTTTGGATCGCGGACGGATCGAACTATCCGGGGACGCAGAGCGTGAGGCGGCGGATTGAGTGGATGGTGGAGGTGCTGGGTGCTACTCACGCTGCACTGGGGCTGGATCAGAGGATGCTGGTGGAGTATAAGCCGTTTGAGCCGGCTTTCTACCATACGGATATTGCGGACTGGGGGATGGCGCTCGAGCTGGCGCGGCGGTCGGGGCCGAAGGCGAAGGTGCTGGTGGATACGGGGCATCATTATCAGGGGACGAACATTGAGCAGGTTGTGGCTTGGCTGCTGCATCTGGGCGCGCTGGGTGGGTTCCACTTCAATGACAGGAAGTATGCGGATGATGACCTGACGCTGGGGTCGATTGATCCTTACCAGGTGTTCCGGATCTTCCATGAGATTGTGAGTGCGACGGAGGATGAGCGTGCGGGTGTGGCGTTCATGATTGACCAGAGCCACAACTTGAAGGGCAAGATGGAGGCGATGGTTCAGACCGTCGTGTCGGCGCAGGAGTTGTATGCGAAGGCTGCGTTGATCGATCAGGTGCGGTTGGCGGAGTTGCAGGACGCGTGTCGGTTGGTTGAAGCGGAGGAGTTGTTCCGAGGGGCGTTCTGGCAGGATGTTCGGCCGATTGTGCGGGAGTGGAGAGTGGCTCGGGGGTTGCCGGTTGATCCGTTGAAGGCTTTGGCGGAGAGCGGGTACGTCGCGAAGGTGACAGAAGAGCGCAGTAGTCGGAATGCACGTAGTGTTTCGAGCTATGCCTGAAGGTCTTTAGGGGCAGTAGTCGATTGAGAAACGTCGTTGAGCGAAATTCCATTAGCGGAATAAGTGCCGATACCGCATAATGGAGCGGCTGAGTGCTTATGCCTCTGCCCAAGGAGCTTATGGCGGGACGGAAGACGACGAAGAGACTGTATCTGATTCCAGTGCTTTCGAAGGCGCTGGATATTCTTGAACTGCTGCAGGCGGAGAATCAGCCGATGACGCTGGAGGCGATCCATCGCCAGACGCGGATATCGAAGACGACAGTGTACCGGGTGCTGAAGACGTTTGTGCATCGGGGATATCTGTCGCAGTCGCCGGATGGACTGTACCGGCAGGTGACGCGGCCGAAGAAGATGCGGTTCGGGTTTGCAGGACAGAGCGCGGATATGCCGTTTTCGAATGAGGTGACGGAGAGCCTGAAGGATGCGGCGGCTTCGGTGGGTGTTGACCTGATGGTTCTGGACAATAAGTACGATGGGCCTACGGCCTTGAAGAATGCCGACGAGTTTATCCGGAGCAAGGTCGATCTGGTGATCGAGTTTCAGGTGGAGCAGGAGGTGGCTCCTATGATCGGCGATCGGATCGCGGCAGCAAATATTCCACTGATTGCGATCGATATACCGCATCCACATGCGACTTACTTTGGGGTGGATAACTATCGGGTGGGGATCGAAGCTGGTCAGACCTTGGCGGCGTTTGCGAAGGACAACTGGGAGGGCACGGTGGAGTGGGTGCTGGGTCTCGATTTGCAGGAGGCCGGGCCGCTAGTGCAGAGCAGAATCACAGGAGCCTTTGAGGGTGTGAGGAAGGGGATTCCGGAGCTGCCGGTGGAGTCGTTTGTGCGGATGGACGGACGCGGAATGCGGGATAAGAGCAGGAAGCTTATTTCGGATTTTCTTCAGCGACATCCTAAGGACAAACATATTTTGATCGCGGCGGCGACAGACTCGAGTGCGCTGGGTGCGGTGGATGCGGTGCGGGAGTTGAAACGCGAGAAGCATGTGGCGATTGTGGGGCAGGATTGTATTGCCGAGGCGATGGCGGAGATGAAGAAGGACAAGTCGCCGCTGATTGGGTCGGTGTCGCATGAGGCGGG
>DATDHL010000332.1:0-1835 GCA_036521575.1 Edaphobacter sp.
CGGGCGAACAATCTCAATGGCTTCCCACACCCAGTAATCGTTGCCATCGATGTCGATACTCAAGAGTCCAACCTCGCCGGAGAAGCCGGAGCTGGAGATCAGGTCATTGATGTTCTCGCGGGTGATAAATGCCTGGCGAGCGGTGACATCATGTGCCAATGCCAGTGAAAGATAATTAGCCAACGCCAGTGGCTCAGTCGTGATGGTTTTCACCATGGTGGAGTCACCGTCCATGATGAGTCCTCGCCAGTTGCGGTTTTGTAGAAGAAACCGGGTATTCGCTTCCCGATAATCTTCAACTCCAAACTCGATAAAGGTACGCGAACTCGGGGGGATATTGGCGCGTTCCACCAGCCAGTCGATGATTCCGTCTTCTCCCCATTGAGAGCTTATCTTGAACTCAACATCCTGAAGGGAGGAGATGACCTCTCTCGAACGTACATTCCAGCTTGCCATCGCTCCCTGGAGGAGGAGACTTACGTTCAGTGCAGTTCGTGTTTCCGCAGTGAGCCACGACTTCAATGGGTTTAAAACCCTTTTGACCGATTGCTTAACCAACTACTCCTCCAGATGAGTTGTACAGTGACACGCTGTTCGGAATCTATCAGGTTCGCCGGGCGAAACGGACGAGTAAGTTGACGGTGCCGTTGCCTTGGAACCTCGGGCAGCATCGTCATATGCATCATCTCCCGGTTGGCCGAGAGAAATTTGCGCAAAGTAACTGGTTTGGTTCAGGGCAGACGGACAGCGAGGATGTCGGAGAGAAGGATGGAGTAGCCAGCGGTTCCCTTGTCGATGTAGGTCCCGTTGGGGCCGGGTTCGACCTCGAGGTAGAACGTGTCCGGAGTGTCGCCTTCATCGAATACGACGAGGGGCTTGGCGAAGATGCGCTCGCCCTGAGTGGTTTCAAGGACGACGACCTGGTCGATGCGGGATTTGAGGAGGGCGAGGTCTTCGACGGTCATGCTGGCTCCATGAGTCTGAACTGGGGCAGGAATTCTGGAGACCCATGCTACTTCATCTGGGCCGTCCATGTGCCGGAGTGCTTGCAGGTGCCCATGGATATCCCGTTCTTTACCTGGCCAGCGGCGAGCATGCCGGAAAGCATGCAGTTTTCGGTGAGGATTTACTTTTGCGGCCTTACCGGAGCGAGGAAGTTGACGGTCGAGCGCATGACAACCTCGTTGTTCTGGTTGAAGGCGAGAGTGCGGGTGCGGACGACGCCGTAGTCCTTGCGTGAGTTCGACAAGCGGACGCCAACGACTTCGATCTCGGTACGGATGGAGTCGCCGGGACGCACGGGCAGGGTCCAGCGCATCTCTTCGACGCCCGCGCCGATCATGCCTCCGGCTACGGTGATCGATTGCACGCGAAGGCGCATGACGATGGCGGCGGTAAGCCAGCCCGAGGCGGCGAGGCCTTTGAAGAAGGAGTTTTCGCCGGCAGCTTCGTCGAGATGGAAGGGCTGCGGATCGTACTTTTTGCCGAACTCTTTGATCTCCTCGGCAGTGACTTTCGCGCTCCCGAGCGAATTCATCTTCTGGCCAACGTAGAAGTCTTCGAAGTACATCTCTTGCGGCATGGTTTCTCCTGATGGGTAGTGTACCTGCGGAACGCGCGGATTAAGTGTAGCTGTAAAAGCCACGCCCGGATTTGCGACCGAGCCAGCCGGCGTCGACCATGCGGATGAGCAGCGGGCAGGGGCGGTACTTGGGGTCGCCTGTGCCTTCGACGAGGACGCGCATGATGTCGAGGCAGACGTCGAGACCGATGAAGTCGGCGAGGGTGAGCGGGCCCATGGGGTGAGCCATGCCGAGTTGGAAGACCTGGTCGAT
>DATDHL010000333.1:0-3130 GCA_036521575.1 Edaphobacter sp.
ATGGAAGTGTGTTCTTCCAATGAGATGGGTGCTCCAAACGCCTCGCATCTGGGAACAGGAGACCACGCAGCCGAACCAACCGAAGCAGACCAAGATCAGTCCCGGTAAACGCTCTTCTCGTCATCGGCTCTTGAAATCTCATACCGAGGGAATGTCCGGTTCCGTCTCGGACATTCCCTCATGGGCTAAAGCCCCTTTGTATTCAAGCGACATTACCTAGGGCTGAATCGCCCTTTCAAGGTAATTATTTTCCGCAAAGACTCTCTTTCTGCGGCCGTGATAATCGTTCGATCTCACCCTGTTATCACGCCGACCTCGATCGTGCGCAGGCGTTGGGGATTGCCGATCACTTCCATCTCTGCAATACGGCCATTGGCAAACGTGAATCGCAACACCCGGAACAGCCGACCCCGCGGTGCCACGAGGAGTCCCACTGAACCCTCGACCATCGCCAGCCTTGCCAGGCGCGCACCTCGCGCCGCCTGGATGGCTTGCTTCGCCCAGGCTTCCGCACCGTGAATATCCGCTGGTATTTCAGGCGCAGCCACAGCATCGGCATGAACACTAAAATCCGGGTCGAGCACCTCCAGCAACTTCGTCGCATCTCCCAGACGCAGTGCGGTGAGAAACTTCTCTACAAGGGACTGCTGCTGCACGAGTTCGCCCGCTGGCAAGGCGGTCACTCCGCGAACGCGCCGGCGTGCTCGGCTGGCCAGCTGCCGGGCCGCTTCCAGCGAGCGCCCTGTGATGCGCGCAATCTCTTCAAATGGAACATCGAAGAGATCATGCAGCACAAAGGCAATCCGCTCGGCAGGATTGAGCCGGTCCAGCACCACCAGAGTGGCGTAGCCGACGGACTCGGCCAATATAGCTTCGGTCTCCGGATCAGCCGCACTTCCCGGTTTCGCCGCAGGTTCGGGAGCAGCGGTTTCAAGCGATTCTTCCCGACGCGAATTGCGAGACCGCAGCGTATCCAGACAGATCCGCGCCACCACCGTGGTCAGCCATCCGCGCAGGTTTTCGATCATATCTGTGTCCGACCGGCTCAGCCGCAGCCAGCATTCCTGTACTGCGTCCTCGGCCTCGCTCAGGGAGCCCAGCATCCTGTAGGCAACTCCGCGCAGATGCCGCCGGCTCTCCTCGAATTGTTCGGCTAGCGAATCGCTCTGGCTCATGGGTTACATTCCTTCGCTTTTGTCTCTTATGTGATGACGGACGAGATTCAGTCTATGTGACAGGGGGAGCGTGCTGATGATGGCGGCTGCATTGGTGCCATCGGTCACGTTTTCTGTGCGCGGCTCGTCATCGGCATGTAACACGGAAATTTCATCTTCAGGAGATCCTCCCATGCAATCACGATTAAAGAATCCCGCAATGCTGCTTCCCGACGCTATGCAGGCACTCCTTGCGCTAATTTCAGCCGTCGAGAAAAGTGGCCTGTCCTCGACAATCCGCGGTCTGGTCCATCAACGTGTGAGTCAAGTGAACGGCTGCAGCGTGTGTGTGGACCTGGGCTGGCGTCAGCTCAAAATGACTGGCGAAACGGACGAGCGGCTCTTTGCCATTTCTGCGTGGCGCGACACCCCTTATTTCACCGATGCGGAACGCGCGGCGCTAGCTCTGGCCGAAGCTGCCACCCGAGTCGCTGACCGGCCTGACCCAGTGCCCGACGAGCTGTGGAATGAGGCTACTCGGCATTTCAACGAGCGTGAATTGGGGGCTCTGACCTTCTCGATCGCGCTCGCTAATGCAATGAACCGGCTGAACATTACGACCCGCCAGGTGGCCGGTGAATGGTTAAAATCTGACGCGGGAAAGGAACGGATGGGCGACCACGCCATGGCACGCTAACCGGATCGTTCACGCGGCCATCGCTCGGGTGCGGTGGCCGCGTGAACGGCTTATTTCTTCGGAACGGGCTTCGGAAGGGGGTTGGCCTTGTTGTCGATGAAGCGCTGCTGTGCTTCGAGGACTTTGGCGCGGGCGAAGGCGGCGTCGCGCCAGCCCTTTACTTCGACTCGCTTGCCTTCGAGGTCCTTATAGATGGCGAAGAAGTGCGTGATCTCCTTGAGCATGTGGGGGTAGATCTCGGAGAAGTTCCACACATCCTTGTAGCGCGGATTGCCTTTGCCGACGGCGAGGACTTTCTCGTCACCTAAGCCCTGATCCAACATTTCGAGCAAGCCGATGGGCCGGACCTCCATGACGCAGCCGGGAAAGCTGGGCGCATCGACGAGCACCAGAACGTCCAAGGGATCGCCGTCATCGCCCAGTGTGCTGGGGATAAATCCGTAGTCGCCCGGATAGTGGACTGGCGAATACAAGTTTCGGTCGAGCCGGAAGACGTGCAGTTCCTTGTCGTACTCGTACTTGTTGATGCCCTCGTGGGGGATCTCGATGACGGCGTTGATTACCTCAGGGGAGTTCGTCCCAACGGGTAACTCAAGATAGTTCGGCATAAACGTAGGGATCTCTTCTCTTCTGCGAAAGTTTTAGGGCCTTCTGATCAGATGCTGGTTCGGTCACACTGCAAAATGGCAGCGGCGATAAACCCTCGCCGGAGGATTAAAACGGCATCATGTCTATAATCAGACAGGATGAAGGCTCATGTCTATGTCACGCTGAAACGAACCGTGCTGGATGCCCAGGGGCAGACAGTGGCTGATGCGCTGCGGCGCATGCAATACCAAGGCATTGCCGATGTGCGACAGGGGAAGTATTTCCTGCTGACGCTGGATGATGGCCTGGAGGCTGATGCGGTCAAGGCCGAGGTTGACCGCATTGCGCGCGAGGTCCTTACCAATCCGGTCATCGAAGACTTCACCTTCCGCCTGGAAGACTAAACGAAGCCGGAGAGCGGTTGAAGAAGTCTGTTTTGAGGCGGATAGATTCCCTCAGTGGCTAAAGCCACATTACAGGTGGTGCACCTGCGGCGCGGCTTCAGCCGCGCCCTTTCAAAGCAAAGGCTCTTTAGTCCTCTCTAGCAAGACGCGCTCGCGGAAGATAATCCGGTGGTGCTAGGCTCAAAAGGTACCCATGAAGAACTTTTTACGAGAAGAATCACAAGAATCCGCGGCCGCTGGTGTTGAGGCACGCGGCAGCCGTTTTGTGCGTGCGTGTCTGCGACTGC
>DATDHL010000334.1:0-1936 GCA_036521575.1 Edaphobacter sp.
CAGAAGATCTTCGTCGACCTCATCCGCAACAACATGGTCGACGCCATCGTCTCAACCGGCGCCAACATCGTCGATCAGGACTTCTTCGAGGCCCTCGGTTTCAACCACTACATCGCCGGCGACGAGTACAAGTACGGCGCAGGCGACGCCGACCTCCGCGAGTTGATGATCGACCGCATCTACGACACCTTCATCGACGAGGAAGAGCTCCGCATCTGCGACGAGACCACCCACCAGATCACCAACTCCCTCGATCCCCGCCCCTACAGCTCCCGCGAGTTCATCCGCGAGATGGGCGCCTATCTCTCCAAAAACGGCAAGACCCCGCAAGCAGGTGGCCGCGACTCCATCGTCCTCGCTGCCTACGAGAAGAATGTCCCCATCTTCTGCCCAGCCTTCTCCGATTGCTCCGCCGGCTTCGGCCTCGTCGCTCACCAGCACGCTCGTCAGGGCAAGCCCATGGTCTCCATCGACTCCGCCAAGGACTTCTACGAGATCACCCAGCTCAAGATCGCGAACCCCACCACCGGCCTCCTTATGATCGGCGGCGGCGTCCCCAAGAACTTCGCTCAGGACATCGTCGTAGCCGCTGACATCCTCGGCGTCGATGCCTCCATGCACAAGTACGCCATCCAGATCACCGTAGCCGATGCCCGCGACGGCGCCCTCTCCGGCTCAACCCTCAAGGAGGCCAGCTCCTGGGGCAAGGTCGACCTCACCTACGAGCAGATGGTCTTCTCCGAGGCCACCATCGCCCTGCCGCTCATCGCCGGTTACGCCTTCCACAAGAACGCACAGGCCACCCGCAAGGGCAAAGCCTGGGCCCAGATCCTCGATCAGGTGCCAGTAACCGCATAAACCACTCGCAAGTCACATCCACAAGGCCGCCTCGTCAGAGGCGGCCTTTCTCCATTTATTCGCCAAAAAGCCCCGTTACTACTCATGAAATGTTGTCTTTGCAGATAACCCACGTCTGTGTTATTCCCGCTGCAACTTATTTTCTGTCATTCTCACCCTGCTGACAAATATCTCATTTGCTCGTGCTAAGCCACGCTTTCTCAATGGCCAAGGTCAACTTGCAACATCAACCGCTTAAGGCTGAACTTATTTTGTTCAGTCTTCGAAATATCAATCTTCCCGGATCAACTTTTGTAAGTATTGCACCATATAACTTTAGAGAGATAAGCGATAACTTATCCAAGATGGTCACAATCAAAATAGTTACTGTAGTGCTACAAAAAAGTTACTCAAGGGCCAACTCATAAAATGCTTACCCTCCCTGTTTTTGGTTTTCTTTCTCTGCTAAGTGCCTGCGCGGTTCTCCTGATCGCCTTTCTTCGAGCGCAACGCACCACACGCGAGTTCGCTGAACAGTTGACCCACGCTCGCGAGCAACAGCATCACCACAAGATGCAGCTCACCCAGCGGTCCGAGCTCGATACCCTCAAAGACGAGTTCATCTCCACCGTCTCACACGAACTCCGTACTCCGCTGACCAGTATTCGCGGAGCTCTCGGACTCCTCTCCTCCGGCGTCATCGGCGACGTCGACCCTAAGGCCCTGAACCTCCTCCGCATCGCCGTCACCAACACGGACCGTCTCATTCGTCTCATTAACGACATCCTCGACCTTGAGCGCATGGAATCCGGTCGCGCTCCCCTCCAGATCCGCCGCTGCTCCCTGCATGATCTCTGCGAGCAAGCCATCGAGACCATGACGCCTATGGCCGACGCCGGCACTGTCTATATCGAACTCGTAGGTTCCACTGGCCTCGGGGCAGCTCCCTCCGACACCCTCTTCTTCGATGGCGATGCAGACCGCATCCTCCAGGTTCTGACTAACCTTCTCTCCAACGCCATCAAGTTCTCTCCCACGGCCTCCACCGTCCGCATCCACACCGACGCCACCGCCGAGTCCATCATGCTCAAGGTCGTCG
>DATDHL010000335.1:0-11484 GCA_036521575.1 Edaphobacter sp.
CTCCTGCAGACCCTCAATCACCTGAATGCTGTTCACCGAAGCTCGTCCAACTTTTACCGGTACTCGAACTGCTGTCTTGCTGTCCGCACTCAGCTTGAAGAGGCTGATGGTGCTGTTCTCGTTGCCGAACGCCGGCCGGCCCACGTAGACCACGTTTGCCATCCGGTCCAGGTCGATCGTTCCATCGACGCTCAGGTCCGGACGGGCGCCAAGCGGCAGCGCGCCTGCAAGTTCTACGTCAACGGTCACCGTTCCGTTCACTACCGCCGGATCAATCCGCATGACCTTGCCTGGGATAACGCCGTTGTGTGTGTCGATCTCAGCGGGCTGGCCGATCTGGATATCGCGCGCCTGCGTCTCGGCGATCTTCAGGCTGGCCTTCAGCTGATCAGGCTGGACAACCTTAGCCAGCGTGGTTCCGGGAGCAACATGTTCACCCACCTGATGTGGCAGATCGACAAGAACGCCGCTGATTCCCGCGCGCACGCTCAGCGCATCCTGCTGCTTCTGTTTCAGCGCCAACAACGCCTGCGCCTGTTGCACCTTCGTCTCCTGCACTGCGATCTGCGTCTCGATGGCTTTCTCGTTCAGAGTCAACCGTTGTTTCTCCAGTCCGTCTCGCGTCGTCAGCTCATCCGCTTTGCCCTTCGAAGCGTTGTAAGTCAGCCCGCTGATCACGCCCAGGTCATACAGCGACTTGTCCGTCTGCGCCTGCAACTTCGCCTGGCTGTAGTCCGCGCCCACCGTGGCCGCGGCTGCCTTCTGCGTCATCAGATCGCTCTGCAGCTTTGCCCTGACGTTTGTTAGATCGGCCTGCGCTGCCTTCAACTGCAACTGCGCATCCAGCAACTCCTGCTGCACCGTCGGATCCACCAGATCCATCAGCACAGTGTCGGGTTCGACCTTCGCCCCCGGCAACACGCGGATGCGTACAACTGTCGCCTCAGTCTCTGCAGGAATCAGCCGAATCCTATCCTCGCGCGGAACCAGCGTGCCGGGCCCACGCACCTGCCGCAGCAGCGGCCCCCGTTTGACCTCATCTGTCCAGACAGTTGCCCGGTCTACCGTAGGCGCCGCAGGCTTAAGCCGCGACACAAAGAGAGCCACGCCAGCCAGCACCATAACGCCAACCCCCATCACGAGCCATTGGCGGCGTATCTTCTTCTGCTTGATATCTGGTCTTGAAATGTCCATGCGCTTGCGGAAAGGAGCACGTCCCCTGCCAACAGCGCGCACGCATTTTCAGTGACTTACGATGTCCATTTCAATCGCAACTGTCCGCAAGCGTTACTTGGTGTCCATTTCCGAACATCAAAATGCACTGTCGGATGCGAGACTCCACGAACGTTAGATAACGACCGTCTTATAAGTAGGCGCCAACGAACGCTGGGGAGTGATCGTAAGATTCCCAGGCATGTAGCTGAGCAGATGGGTCAAGCGGCTCGCCACACTGCTGGCAACCGTCGCATCCGTCGAGACCTGCCGGACATGGGGCAGCCCCCACAGCACACTCCACGACTCGTCAATCTCATCCAGCCCATGCGCAGCCGTATCCAACTCCTGGTACTTCTTCCACACCACAGGGTCGATGATCAGCCCGTTGTCGATGCACTTGCCCATCATCCACTTCAGAGTAATGTCGGAGAGACCGCAGTCCTTGCATCCGCCGCCGACGCTACTATGGCATCCGCTGAACCACACCTGCTCGAGGATCTGGCCCGGAACGTTTTGGCTTACCCAAAGGGTTGGAGGAAACGCCTTGCGCCGCTCATCGATCGAGACAGCGTGATACGCGGCCTTCACCGACGCGCTGAGCGATGTATCGAGAAATCCGTACAGCAACGGGTCCACACCGCCAAATAAACTCGGTATGCCAAGTGAACCCACAGTGTCCCAAACCCCGATCATCGCAATCGTCACCGGTTTATTACCGTACTTCGCCGTCAGGTTCGCTTTGGCCGCTGCGCGCTCGGGAGAGCCCGGCGGCATCCGGTACGCATTGAAGGCGTCGTTGATGGCGTCGTCGGTCAAATTAGCAGGCAGCCCGCATGCGGCCAGCATCCCCCCAATGCTCCGCGCAGTATAGGCGCCCCGGCTGAAGCCGAACAGAAAGATCTGATCTCCATCGGAATAATCGTGCGCAATCTTGGTGTAGCCTTCCTTCACCTTGTTGAACAGGCCGGTGCCAAATGCTCCACCCAGCAAGTGGCTGACAATCGATCCACCGGAGCCGACTCCATCGTCGTAACGCGGACATTGTGTCGCAGTCGTAGGCAGCGCTTTGTACAGCTTGTAGACGTTCGAGTCCGTAACCGAGACCTTATCGGCCTCCTTCGGATGATCCCACGTTCCATCTGCGCAAAAAATGATGTTCTTCATTGCGAACCCTCCCGTGGCTGATTGTCACTACCCATTTTAGGCCTTGAATGAACAGCAACATGCTACACCGGATAAGGTGAACGGTCCTTCATAAAATTCGGCTTGTCGATTTCGTCCACTGCGTTTGCGCGGTGTAACTCCTTAGTCGTAGGTGAATCCAGATCAGCTCGGTCCCAAAACGGAATGCAAACGTATACAACCGTGCGTCCCACAAAATTCAATCGCCCGCAAAAAAACAATTTATGTATGAAAACTAAGACAATTTTTATTGTTGATAGGCGACTACTTCGGTTCGATGCACCAATTTCAATAATAAAAAACTAAAGCAATTAGTAAAAGATTTCTTGACATGAGAATCCCGGCATTTATACGATTCCGCTCGTCATCCTTTCCAGGTTTGTGCCGTACCGAACAGGAGCCAGTCATGCTTGTCCTTCCGATGTTCCCAAAGAAAAACGCCATCAGAGCGGCGATGATCGTAAGCCTGCTGCTTGCTGGGGTCGCTGGTCTCTCCACTCCAGCCCCCTCTCAAAGCTCTTCCTCCTCGATCAACGGTGTCGTCACCGATCCAGTTCAGGCCGTCGTCGCCGGAGCGAAGGTTACGTTGAAAAATGTGGATACCAACGTTGTGCGCACCACCGTGTCCAACAGCGCCGGAGATTACTTCTTCTCGAGTGTGCCCCCCGCGCGCTATACCCTTACCTTTTCTGCGCCGGCCTTCCAGACTGAAACCATCTCGGTCTTTGAGGTCGCAGTAGCCCAAGCGGTTACCATCAACGCGTCGCTCAGGGTTGGCGACGTGTCCCAGTCCGTCACGGTGGACGCAGCCGGCACACAGGTGGAAAGCTCCACTGCCCAGCTAGGCACGGTCATTGGCGAAAGAGCAGTGAACGATCTGCCATTGAATGGACGCAACTTCACGCAACTGCTGACCCTCACGCCCGGCGTCACACCCATCAGCACCGGCCAGAACAGCAGCGCCAGCAACACTGCCGTTACTGCCTCCAGCACGACAAGCTACTCCTTCCCCTCGATCAACGGCGCCGGCAACCGCTCCACGATCTATCTGGTCGACGGCATGAACGACAATCAGGCCTGGTACAACACCTACGCCGTCCCGCCGATTGTCGACACCATCCAGGAGTTCAAGATCAACTCCCACAACGACTCTCAATACGGCGGATCTCTGGGCGGTGTGGTCAATCTCGTAACCAAGTCCGGCACAAATTCCTATCACGGTTCCGGATGGTGGTTTATACGCAACAACGGCTTTGACGCAAAGCAATACTTCTTGGCGCCGCAATCCTACCACCTGAATACCTTCGGCGGTCAGATGGGCGGACCGGTGAGAATCCCCTGGCTGTACAACGGAAGGGATAAGACTTTTTTTGAAATTGGCGCCGAGGGGACACATTACTCCAAAGCGGGATCAACGAATATCCTTATCCCCACCCAGGCCCAACTCAATGGAGACTTCAGCAGCGCGCAGACTGGGATAACGAAAGCCGGAGCCTGCAATGTCGGCTCTTTTTCTCAGGGTGCCTGTCAGTTGTATGACCCAACGGCCGGAGGCAATTCTTACGCAACAACGAATAACTATGGTCCTTACCGTTCGGCCTATCGCGGTAATCAAATTCCAGTCTCCGAGATGAACCCCTATTCCCTCGCCTTCATCAAAGCTGTATTCGGATCAGCAACGCCGATTGTCATTCCTGGAATTGCTTCAACGACCTCCAATTATCAGATCACCGATCCTACCCGGCAGATCGTATACAACTACACAGGCCGTATTGACCAACATATTGGCACGAAGGACTTCATCTTCTTCCGCTATGCCGGTATTCAGTGGTATCAGACTGCCCCAAGCACGCTCCCGACCCTGTTCACTTCGACTCAAATACCCGCTCAGCAGTACGGAGTGAGCTGGATGCATATCTTCAATCCCACCACCAGCATGCAGGTCCAATATGGCCGAACCCATGTTGAAGACAACGTGTTGACCCAGTTCAACAACCATGACTTATGGAAGACCTACGGATGTTCTACGGATATGTGCAACTCCTTCGTTGGAGGAGCTGCCGTGCTGGTGACCCAAACGGTCACAGGTGGCTTCAGCGGAGGCGAGGTCAACAGTCCATCATCAAACCTGTCCAGCATCCACGAGTGGTCAGGTAGCGTCATGAAGACGATCGGCAACCACCAATTGCAGGCAGGCGGCGGCTGGGATCAAGTCAACTACACGGCCGAGCTCCGTCAGGGAACCGTTACGTTTTCCGGAGCGTCGACTGCAAATTTCAACTACAACACACAGAGCCCCAACTCCACGGCCACTTCACCAGGTTGTCCGATTGGCGTGCAGTGCTCCACGGTCAATTCCGTCGGGTCCAACTCCACGGCTACATCGCAGTCCGGCTTTGGGCTGGCCGACTTCCTGCTCGACTATCCCAACTCTGAGAATAAGCGAAACGTTCTTCTCTCCGAGCGCCCTGGAGGCATCGGCAACATTTACGTGCAGGATAGCTGGAAGATGACTCGCAATCTAACAATAAACTACGGCATCCGTTACGACCGCAGTGTCATCCCAGCCTATGGCACGTCTGCCTCGGTAGGCCTGCAAGGCAGCATCGAGACCGGCGACTTCGACTTCAACACCGGCAACTACATCATCCAGCAATTGCCGCCGCTCTGCAGTGAGCGTGGGCACGCACCATGCCTGCCCAGCGCAACCCTGCCGGCACACGTGGTGGTCGCCTCTGGCGGCAAGATCCTTCATGGCAGCAAGGACAACATCGGTCCTCGCGTTGGCTTCGCCTACCGGGTAAATGACAGGATGTCTGTCCGCGGAGGCTTCGGCATGACCTACGACAACTGGGCGGCCATCATCCAAATGACGCAGAACTACCAGGGCTCCTGGCCCGACACGGGCACCCTGCAGATCAACGGAACCAACTTGCCGGGCACGCCCTATACCTCCGCGCAGAACCCCTTCGCCCAGAACGGCGGCAACCTGCCAGCCGCAACGCCCTTCGGATCCTCTAACGTCAACTACATGGTGGACCCGCGATGGAAGAACCCCTACTCCGAGCAGTACAACCTGGGCATCGAACAGCAGTTCGGCGACCGCACCATTCTTTCTCTGAACTATGTAGGTTCCGCATCGCACCGTATGGATGTAGGTGGCTACTACAACACCGGTACCCCTTGCACGACCTGCGTCTCGTTCGCCTCCCGGGGAACGAACACGGGACAACCATATCCTTATACCGTTCCGCAAAAATCCTGGGACCACAATGCTGCGAGCGCATCCTACAACGCGCTGCAGGCGTCCCTGGTGCGGCGGTTCAGTACAGGCTTCGGCTACACGATCGCCTACACCTGGAGCAAGACGCTCGACGAAGGCGGCGACGGCTATTTTGGCGTGGAAGGCGGCGTTCCGGAAGATCCTTATAACCCGAAGGGCAGCCGCGGTCCAGCCAGCTTCGATATCCCGCAAATACTTACAACCAATGCTATCTATGAGCTTCCCTTCGGTACGGGCAAGCAATTCTCAACTGGAAACCGGTTCGCCGATTACGCCATCGGCAACTGGCAGTTGAACGGAATCCTCTCCGTACGCTCCGGGCAGCACCTCAATGTCACAGCGGCGGGAGATATCGCCAACACAGGGAATGCAGGCACGTATGAGAGGGCCGATCTGGTCGGCGATCCCTTCCAGAGCGGGCCCATCGCGGGCAATCCGTCATGCGTTCCGCCCACCGGTCCTACGCGAACTCGTTCTCAGTGGTTTAATCCCTGCGCCTTTGCGACCCCCAAAAATGGCACCCTGGGGAACGCGCCACGCAACTTCATGCACGCCCAGACCTTCTGGAATCTGGATACGTCCGTCCACCGGCTCTTCCCGATCAGGGAGACACTGGCCCTAAAGATCGATGTGGAGGCATTCAACGTGTTCAACCATCCGGTCCTTGGCAGCCCGGCGTCAAGCGTCACTACGCCAGCGACCTTCGGTCAGATCACCGCAACGGCCTCCGGAAACTCTGCGCGCATCCTGCAATTCGCAGCCAAAGTAATCTTCTAAGCAACCAATCAAACGCAGAATAAACGCAACAACGGCGCGGATACCCTCCGCGCCGTTCTGCATTCTCATCACCCTTGAAGCCGCTGGCAGAACGATCTGGAACTAACTCGATCGAACCACCAGCACCTCTTCTTCGCTATCCTTCTGCCATACCGCACCATCGGGATAGCGATACCGTTCCAGCGATTCCTGGCGTATCTCGATGCTATACCCAGGCTCCTCCGGCATCAGGTACCTGCCGCGCCGAATCCTGACCGGGTCCAGAAAGTGTTCGTGCAGATGGTCCACATACTCGATGACGCGATTCTCCATGCTCCCCGACACGCACAGATAATCAAACGCCGAAAGGTGCTGCACATACTCGCATAGGCCAACGCCGCCAGCATGCGGGCAGACCGGCACCTTGAACTTCGCAGCCAGCAGAAGGATTGCGAGGTTCTCATTTACCCCTGCCACGCGGCAGCTATCGATCTGGCAGACGTCGATGGCGTTGGCCTGCAGGAACTGTTTGAACATCACGCGGTTGTGGCAGTGTTCCCCCGTGGCGATGCGAACCTCGGGAACCTCGCGGCGGAGGCGCGCATGGCCAAGAATATCGTCCGGGCTGGTTGGCTCCTCCATCCACCATGGCTCCAGTTCAACAAGCTCACGCGTGCGCAGAATTGCCTCGTCGACTCCCCACTTCTGGTTGGCGTCGACCATCAGCCTGTTCTCCCAGCCGATCTCCTCGCGCACGAGTCTGCCGCGCCGGAGATCGTCCGCTGGGTCGCCCCCCACCTTCAGCTTGAAAGTAGTCCAGCCGTCGGCAAGCGCCCGGCGGCAGAGAGCGCGAATCTTCTCGTCGCTGAATCCGTACCACCCAACCGAGGTTGTGTAGGCAGGATAGCCATCGCGCTCCAGAAGCAGCATGCGTTCGCCCTTGCCAAACTGCGCCTCCTCCAGAATCTCCCGAGCCTCGCCCCGTGAAAGCGCATCGTCGATATACCGGAAATCGACCGCCGAAAGAATCTGCTCTGGTTCGAGGTCAGCGAGTAGCCTCCACAAAGGCTTCTTCTCGACCCGCGCATACAGGTCCCAAACCGCGTTGATCAGCGCGCCGGTCGCCAGTTGAATGACGCCCTTCTCCGGACCAAGCCACCGAAACTGGCTGTCACCGGTCAACTGCCGGCAGAACCCGGCCATATCCGCGGTTAACGAATCGAGCGTCCGCCCTTTCACAAAGCGCGCCAGGTATTCAAGCGCAAGAACACACAGCTCTGTGCCCCGGCCAAGCGTAAAGGTCAGGCCGTGGCCCTCGTACTCCGTGTTCGTCTCGAGAATGCAGTAAGCGGCCGAGTAGTCGGGATCTTTGTTGACCGCATCAGACCCGATGCTCTCACGCGACGTAGGGAAGCGCAGGTCGACGACTCTTACACCTGTAATGACGATTTCATTCACTTCGAGGTACGCATCCTTTCGATGCATAAAATTCACATTCCGAATCGCAAACTAAAAAGCCCGAAGAACTCTTAGTGTACCCAAAAAAACAGACCCCGCTATTTCTATTTGTGGAAGATTATATTTGTCAATGAAATGAAATAGAAAAAAATTGCAACCGGACGGATGAAACATCGTTCCCCGGACGATCATCGCTCACATCGGGGGCCTAAGCCAACTCATTGCCTGCCAGATACAAGGCACTCATTCCAATAGGCCAAATCTTCGACATGGTTATTTGTTCTATGAAATAGAATTTTTATTCTTGACAATCATGTTGACCGACCAATAAAAACGCTCATGCTGTGTAAGGCAGTTTTACAGTGCAACCCTAGAGTTCAGGGAAAGGCAGGAATTAAGGATCCATGGAAGATTTCAAAGTAAGTCGGCGAAACATGTTGTTGGGCACGGGCGCATCGCTCGCCTCTCTCGCAGTGGGAGCAGGGGCGCAGGCCCCGGTCCCGGCTCCGGTCACCCCCGTTCCAGCTCCGGACGAAGCCTCCCTACCTCCGACCGCCGATCAGGTCCGCCGCATGCAGTGGTGGCACGCCGCCAAATTCGGTATGTTCATCCACTTCGGCGCCTACAGCCAATACGGGCGCCACGAGTGGGCCATGGAGACTCAGGCCGTCCCTATCGAGGAGTACCTGCCGCTCACCAAGCAATTCGACCCGAAGCCCCACTCCGCGCGCGCATGGGCCAAGCTGGCCAAGGCTGCCGGCATGAAGTACATGGTCATGACCACCAAGCACCATGAGGGCTTCTGCAACTGGGACTCCAAGCTTACCGACTACTGCGGCACCAAGCAGGGTCCCGGCCGCGATCTCGTCCGCGAGTACGTCGACGCAGCCCGCGCCGAAGGTCTCCGCGTCGGCTTCTACTACTCTCTGATGGACTGGCACCATCCCGACGGCGCCCGCTGCGCCCACGATGAAGAGGCTCGCAAGCGCTTCGTCGAATACACACACGGCCTCATCCGTGAGCTGCTCACCAACTACGGCAAGATCGACGTCCTCTGGTACGACGTCTCCTGGCCCCTCAACGCGAAAGGATGGGAGTCGGAACGCATGAACAAGATGGTCTTCGAGCTCCAGCCCGACATCATTGTGAACAATCGCAACAAGCTCCCCGGAGACTTCTCCACCCCCGAGCAGAAGATCGTCGCCGAGACCAACGGCCGCGCATGGGAGTCCTGTATGACCCTCAACGACTCCTGGGGCTACCAGCGCGCCGACGACAACTGGAAGACCGCCCGCACCGTCATCCGCAACCTCATCACCTGCGTCCACGACGGCGGCAACTACCTGCTCAACATCGGTCCCCGCGGCGACGGCTCCATCCCCGAAGAGTCCGTCCGCATCCTCACCGAGGTCGGCCAATGGATGGACACCAACGGAGAGTCCATCTACAAGTCCGATATCTGCCAGCCGCGCCGCGCCAACTACGCCAGCTTCACCCGCACCGGCAACACCCTCTACATGCACGTGCACTTCTGGCCCGGCGAAGACGTCGCCATCTCCGGCCTGACAGCAAAAGTAAAATCCGCATACTTCCTGAAGACCAAACAACCGGTCAAGTTCACCCAGGACACATTCCGGATCCACATAACGGGCCTCCCCGCCCACGCGCCCGATTCGCCTATCACCACCCTCGTGCTCGAGTGCGACGCCGAGCCCAGGCAGAACACCGACTACGTGCGAATCAACAAGCCCCGCACAGTTTAGCTGTGACGTGTAACCTCCAGTCCCGCCGAGGCATCACTCCGGCGGGACCTATTTTTTGGCCTTCGCCACACGCTTTTTGGGTGCCGATTGATCTTCAAGCGCCGGCAGCGCCCCCAGAGCCTCAGATATCTGCTGACTCGCCTTCCGCAGCGCAGCGGCCACCTCCTGCACGCCAATGGTGTCCTCAATGCGCTTCACATAAGGAACCGTCAGGCCGGCCACAGCCGTCCCCTGTGAGTTCAGCACCGGAAAGCTGATATTCATCACCCCGGTCACCTCATAGCTGGCGCGCCGTTCATAACCGCGCACACGAATCTTCGCCAGGTGATCATCTAGATCAGCCGGCTTCTTCTTCTTTGCCTCAAGCGACCACTCCTGAATCGCACGCTCGCGCACATCCTCGGACTGGTGGGCCAAGATCACGTGCCCCGTAGCGGCATGCATCAGGTCAACCTTCGACCCCACCTTCACATAAAACCCCGTCGACTCCGGCGAGTCCACCTGTGCCAGAATCACCACATGGCCGCCATCCAGCACGCCCAGATGGCATGACTGTCGCAGCTCATGTGCCACCCAGTGCATAACCGGCAGCGCTTCCGTGACCATGCGCTTGGTAGGCGGATGCTCCTGCCCCAGACGAAACAGCCGCAGCGTCAGATGATACCGGTCTTTGTTCGCCGACTGGGCCAGATATCCCCTCTGCTCCAGGCACAGCAGCATGCGGAAGATCTCCGACATCGTCCGATTCAGCCGTCGAGCAACCTCGCTCACCGTAAGGCCTTCGGGTGTACTGGCAAATAGCTCCAGAATATCCAGACCCTTCTCCAGCGCGGGAGTCGGGTAGTAGCGTTTGGTCTCTGATTTAGCCGCCGTTGTTCGGAGAGTAGAAGATCGCATCCCACCAAAAATAACAAAATGCAGTTCAAACGTGTAAACAAACATTCACGCTGCCACCTTACCCGATACCTCAACCACGAACAGATATCCACCTCATGTACTATTGGCACGTCGAGCAGCCCCACACAACGTGACCTCCATCAACACGCTGCCCCCTCCACCGCAACCCATCCCACGACGCCGTTGGCGCATCGCCTGGCTGCTCGGCCTGGGTGTCCTGGTCAACTACTTCGATCGCGTCAATCTCTCCGTCTCCCATCAAGCCCTCAACGAAACCTTTGGCATCTCGGCCGTCACCTTCGGCTTTCTCTCCGGTGCCTACAACTGGACCTACGCCGCCTGCCAGCCCCCGGTCGGTGTCCTGCTCGACCGCTGGGGCATCCGCCGCGTTGGCCGCATCAGCACATTGCTCTGGAGCGTCGCCAGCTTCGCAGCAGCCCTTACGCCCAGCATCCGCGGATTCTTCGCCGCCCGCTTCCTTCTCGGCATCGGCGAAGCCCCTACCTTCCCCGCCAACGCAAAAGCCATCGGCCAATGGTTCCCCGCAAACGAGCGAAGCTTCCCCACCTCCGTCTTCGACTCCGCCGCCAAATTCGCCTCGGGTATCGGCGTCCCTCTGCTCGGTATCCTTCTGCTCCGTGTAGGCTGGCGCTGGAGCTTCGCCGCCACAGGCATCATCAGCTTTCTCTACTTCCTTCTCTTCTGGAAGATCTACCGCGACCCCGACGAAGACCATGAACTAACCAACTCAGAGCGCGACTACATCACCGAACCAACCGACGCTCCACTCACAGAGAAGGAAGAAAAGTCCGCACCCATCCCTCTCAGCGTTCTTCTCAGAAAAGCAAAGGTTCTCGGTCTCGCTCTCGGCTTCGGCTCCTACAACTACGTCTTTTACCTACTTCTCACCTGGCTCCCGAGCTACCTCTA
>DATDHL010000336.1:0-3893 GCA_036521575.1 Edaphobacter sp.
TGGGAGAGCGAAATCAGCCAGGTCACCGCCACCGAGGCCGAAGCCTTCCACAAGAAGTATTACGTCCCCTCCAACATCGTCATCGCCGTCGTCGGCGACGTCAAAGCCAGCGAGGCCATGCCCATCCTCGAGCGCTACTTCTCGAAGATCCCCGCCGGCCCCAAGCCCGCACCCATGACGACCATCGAGCCTCCACAGTTCGCTGAAAAGTCCGTCGTCATCAAGGAAGCCACCCAGCCCTTCTACCTCGAGGGCTACCACCGCCCCGACTACCGCGACCCCGATGACTCCGTCTTCGACGCCATCAGCGACATCTTCTCCAACGGGCGCACCGCTCGCCTCTATCGCTCGCTCGTCCGCGATCAGAAGATCGCCGCCACTGCAGAGGGCTTCAGCGGATTCCCCGGCCAGAAGTATCCCGGCCTGTTCGCCTTCTACGCCGTCCCTCTCCCCGGACACAATCCCGAGGAGATGCGCACCGCCATCCACAAGGAACTCGATCGCCTCAAGAACGAGGACATCACCGACGAAGAGCTCGCCCGCTTCAAGACCCGCGCCCGAGCCGACCTTCTCCGCGGCCTGGCCGACAACGACGGTCTCGCCCACCAGCTAGCCGAGTACCAGACCCGCTACGGCGACTGGCGACAGCTCTTCCGCGAACTCGACCAGATCGACGCCGTAACCAAAGCCGACATCCGCCGCGTCGCCAATAAGATCTTCGTCGACAGCAACCGCACCAGCGCACGTATCGAATACCAAGAGCCGCAACAAAAGCCGGCGCAGAGCACGGGAGGTGCAGAGTGAATCGTTCCGCAAGCAGATTGAACCCGTTTCTCGTCACGGCCCTTAGCCTCGCAATCGCCGCACCCGCCATCGCGCAAACGGCACCAGCAGCGCAAGCGGCCAAGCCCGCGACGGCAGCCGAGCCGTGGACAAAGATCCCCATCCCACCGCTCCACGCCTTCAAGCCCGCACAGCCAAAGCGCATCGAGCTCTCGAACGGCCTCATCATCTTCCTGCAAGAAGACCACGAGCTTCCCTTCATCAACGGCAGCATCCTCATCCGCGGAGGCAGCCGTGACGAACCCGCCGACAAGGCAGGCCTCATCACCCTCTACGGCCAGACCTGGCGCACCAGCGGCACCGCCACCATCGACGGCGACAAGCTCGACGACAAGCTCGAAGCCAAAGCCGCCAGCATCGAAACCTCCGGCGGCAGCGCCAACACATCCGTCCGCTGGTCTAGCCTCAAGGGCGACTTCGACACCGTCTTTGCCGCCACCGTGGACCTCCTCCTCCACCCCAACTTCAAGGCCGACAAGCTCGCCCTCGCGAAGCGCCAGATCGCCACCGGCATCTCCCGCCGCAACGACGACGCCAGCGGCATCGCCCTCCGCGAGGCCCTCAAGACCGCCTACGGCCCCACCAACCCCTACGCCCGCCACCCCGAGTACGCCACCATCGGCGCCGTCACCCTCGACGACTTCAAGGCCTGGCACCAGCGCACCGTCGTCCCCAACAACATGATCGTCTCCGTCTCCGGCGACTTCGACTCCGCCGCCATGGAAGCCAAGCTCCGCGCCGCACTCGAGCCTCTCCCCCGCGGCGAAGCCTTCCAGACCGCCAAAATCTCCTTCACCGACCCCAAGAGCGCCGTCTACTTCGTCAACAAGGACGACGTCAACCAATCCAACATCTTCATCGTAGGCCTCGGCACCGAGCGCTCTAACCCCGACTATTACGCCCTCAGCGTCATGAACGAGATCTTCTCCGGCGGCTTCGGCTCCCGCGTCGTGCAGAACGTCCGCACCAAGCTCGGCCTGGCCTACGGCGTCGGCGGCTCCTTCAGCGCATCCTACGACCACCCCGGCGTCTTCTACGTCGAAGCCGGCACCAAGAGCGCCAGCACCGTAGCCGCAACCAAAGCCATGCTGGAAGAGGTCGAACGCCTCAAGACCGTTCCGCCCACCCCAGCCGAACTGGCCAAGGCCAAGGATCAGCTCCTCAACTCCTTCATCTTCCGCTACGACTCGCCTGACAAAATCCTCGGCGAGCAAGTCACCCTGGCCTTCTACGGCTACCCCGCCGACTTCCTCGAGAAGTACAAGACCGGCATCGAAAAGGTCACCGCCGCCGACATCACCCGCGTAGCCAACAAGTACGTAGACCAATCCAAGCTAGGCATCGTAGTCGTAGGCAACCAAGCCGAGATCAAACCCACCCTCGACGCCCTGGGCAAAGTAACCCCCCTCGACATCACCATCCCACCCCCACCCGGCAAACCCACCGAATAAAAGAGTGCATCGCCACGATGCACTCTCACTTACAACGCCAGCTACTCCATATACTAAGGGCTCCACTCATCCAGCTTCAGAAGGACAGGCTGGACATAAGAAAGCGTGGAGAAATTCTCAATAATGAGTGAACCTGTCGAAGTGTTTTTTTCGGTAAAACAAGACGAAAGTGGCTATCCACCAGTAAGTTGCGAGCAAATCTGGTGTATCGAGAATGCTAACGATCTGTTCGTGATTGACAACATTCCTTTCTACGCGACGGATGTCAGTTTGGGAGATGAGATTCGCGCAGAGGTTAGAGATGGCGCACGCTGGTTCGGATCTCTGGTGAAAGCTTCACGGAATACCACGCTTCGCATTTTTGCAAGAAACAAAGAGATCGCTCCTTTGATAATTCGCCAACTGGAAACATTTGGAGGATTGACTGAGAGGATGGAGGACTCAGGTCTCATCGCAGTGTCTCTTCCTCCTACGGCGGATATCGCTGGAGCCCTGGCTTACTTAGACCGCGAGTCGGATGCCGAAAACTTGGCTTTTGAGGAATCATCGGTACGTTATAGATAGTTTTTTTACTGGGACGGGTGGCCCACCCTTCCAAATCTCACCTAGCCACAAACGCTCGGGAGCCCCATCCTTCGCGCTTTTTGCCAAGGGTGGGAATGTAAACTGCTAGTGAGTCGGCCTCCTAATCTCGCCAGTAAGGCCGCCCTATAATTGACAGCGATTGGCACAGCAGCTTACAGCCCTGCCACTCAGTACCAGTCAGACGAATAGATTCTCGACGGAGACACGGATGAAGATGCCGAAGTCGCAAGTCTCGAAACTCGGATTGCGTGTAGGACTGATGCTTGTCATCCTCTCCACCGCAAGCTTGGCGCAGGCTCCCCGTCCCGAACCGGTCACCGATCAGGAAACTGAGCTCGGTCTTGAGACTTACAAACATTTGTTGGCCAAGGGAGAGATCATCGACTCCTCTCCGCTCTACGAAAGCTTGAGACCGATAGCGGACGCGATCTCGCATGCCGCTCAGTCCCGCTACCCTCATCCTTTTAAATTCTTTCTTGTCCACGAAACCCAACCCAACGCCTTCGCAACGCCCGGCGGAAACGTGTATGTCGTGGACTCTCTTCTGTACTTCGTAAAGAACAAAGAGGAGTTGGCTGGAACCCTTTGCCACGAGGTCTCTCACACGATCCATCGAGATGGCGTTACGCTCATGGAAAAAGAGAAGAGGATCGAAAGGCCTGAAGTAGAGGCCGCAATACTGCTGGGACCAACACGAGCTCACCTTATCGCTATCGCCCTGCTCGGCAGGTTGCACTCACTTGGCTACTCGCGCGAGGCCGAATCAAACGCAGACATAACTGGCTCAGACATCTGTGCAGCGGCGGGTATCAACCCCCGAGGTCTGATCTGGCTGTTTCAGGATTTTCAAAATGCGAACGCCGCGCAGATCCCACAGCTTCTCTCCGACCATCCCGCCGATGGCACGAGAATCCAAACCCTGGAGAAGCACTTCAAGGACAACCCCTCCACGTTCTCCAGGTTCAATCCCGATCCGAAATCTGCAACTCCATTCAGCGTGCAGAAAAACGCGCC
>DATDHL010000337.1:0-10727 GCA_036521575.1 Edaphobacter sp.
CCCACCGACACCTTCTACGGACTTGCTGTCGATCCGGTCAATCTCCAGGCCGTCGACCGCATCTACGAGATCAAGTCCCGCGCCCGCCACAAGCCTCTCTCTCTGCTGGTCTCAGAGGTCGCCCAGGCCTACGAACTCGCCCGCCAGCTTGATTCCGCCTTCGATCGCCTCGCTGAAAAGTTCTGGCCCGGCCCGCTGACCATCGTCGTCAAAGCCGGCAGCAAGCTTCCTCTCCGCGTCACCGCCAACACCGGCAACGTCGCCCTGCGCGTACCCGAGGCCGCTATACCCCGCGCCGTCGTCGCCCGGCTCGGCCTGCCCATCACGGCAACCTCCGCCAATCTTTCCGGATTCCCCGAGTGCACCTACGCCAATGGCGTCCGCGACCAGCTAGGCAACAAGATCCCGCTCATCGTCGACGGCGGCCCCACCGCGCGCTCCACCGCGACCACGATCGTCGATCTCTCCGGTGGCGGCAACTCGTGGATGATCCTGCGGGAAGGCGCTATTCCCACCCACGAGATCGCCCTTACGCTTCAGCACTAGCTGTCTGAAATGCCCGATAGCGTACACTCAATCTTCGTTTGAACAAATGATCACTCCTGCCTCCAACCTGCGCCGCCAACGTCCTTCCACGGCAGGAACCCTGTTTCGCTGGCTCCTGGGTCTTTTTCTGCTGGTGACCCTTGGCTGGTTCATCTACGTCTATCAACAGATCGACGACGTAGCTAACCGCGATGAAGCCCAGCAAGCCGACGCCATCGCCGTCTTCGGAGCTGCTGAGTACTCCGGCCGTCCGTCACCGACCCTTCACTTCCGTCTCGATCACGCCGTCGATCTCTATCGCAAGCAGATCGCCCCGCTCGTCATCACCCTCGGTGGGGGCAGCGACAAGGACTCCGGCAACACCGAGGGTGGCGTAGGCCGCGACTACCTCCTGGCCAACGGCATCCCCTTCGGCAACATCATCGCCGAGACCCGCTCCGTCGACACCGAACAGCAGGTCCACCGCCTCGCCGCTATCGCCCGCGAGAACAACCTCCACCACATCGTCGTCGTCTCCGACGGCACCCACCTCTTCCGCATCCGCGAGCTCTGCCGCGACGCCGGTCTCGATGTCTACACCTCGCCCCGCGCCACCATCGGCCACATCAGCAACTACGATCGCGCCATGCGCTACTTCCACGAGATCCTCAGTTACACCTTCTGGCGACTCGGCATCAACGTCAGCTGGCTTCATCGCTGGCTCGAGGGCAGGGAAGACATCTAGCCCACCGCGATCATCAACCCCAGCGCCACCGCCGCCGCAAGCAAGGTCGAAGCGAAGTTCACCAGATCGTTTCCCAGCCATCCCCGCCGCTCCACAGTAGCTCCCAGCAGGCTGTCGAAGAACAACCCCGTCACCCCGGCAACCAAGGCGATCATCGCGTCTCGCAGGCGCAGCCGCACTGCCCACATCCCGGCCAGCGCCACCATCGCCCCTGAAATCACTCCTGCCACGGACCCCAGCACGCTTACCGCCCCATCCGTCCCCGGTTCGACTCGCTGCATCGTCGTCAACAGCACAGGAGCCCCGCCAAAGGCCTGCCCGATCTCCGACGAGACCGTATCCGCCGTAGCCTCAGCAAGCGCTGCCAGAACGACCGTCCCGACCAGAGCCAGCGGCGCATCATAGTCAGGAGTCACTCCCCGAATGCACACAAGCAGCGCAGAGGCCCCCATCCACGACGAAGCCACCCCAGCGACCCCCAGGTTCGCAATAACCTGCGACGCACTCCGTCCCCGCTGACCTTCCGCCAATCCGGCCGCAGCCTTGCGCTTCTTTCCCAGCCGAGTCGCGACGAATGTCAGGACAAACAACAGCACAAGCGGCGTCAATCCGCTCCGCAGCGGTGAGTTATCGAACTGCCCCATCCAGAAGACCACCAGCAGGCAAACCGTCCCGCCGAAGGCCGCGCCTGCCAGCGTAGCAGCCCTCAAACCAAACGCCACCGCCGCAAACCCGAGGCTGATCCCCAGCGCGCCAAAAACAAATCCGGGGAACCGCTCTGCCAAAGCATAGGCAAACAGAGCCGTCTGGAAGCACAGTATTGCCAGCAACATCCCCACCACCCAAACCAGCGCCTTGGACTGCAACCGGTCCCTGGCCACCGGGATTGCCTTTCTCCAGACTCCCATTTCCTCACCCATTGCCTACCTCATCTCCCATAGTGATTTACAATGAAACCTTGAGCATAGCCAACACCAGCACCACGTGGGAGCAGTTTTGCATTTAGCAAGAATCGAAGCAGAAGGAAACTTTCAGCCCGGGTCGAACCGGCGCGCCACTCGGTCTCGATCCCAGATCGTCTCCACGTTCGTCCTTGCAGTTGCTGGCTTGGCCTCTCTCACGGGGTGCGGCAACACTTACCGTCCCGTCGTTACTGCTATTAATCCTGTTGGTCCTGCGGCTCAACCGCAGAAGTTCGCCATTGTAGTCTCCACGACAGGTACCACGACTCCCGGTCTGGCTACCATCGTCGATTTCTCAGGCGATACGGTCCTCATCACTGCGAATATCGGTGTGTCCCCATATTATTTCGCCACCAACGCAGCGGGTAATACCGGGTATACCCTCAACGGCGACGGATCGATCACCAGCTTCGACATTTCGACCTCCCTCCTCAGCAGCCAGGTATTGCAGACTACGCTGATCGCTGGAGCCAACCCCGTCAGCATATTCCCCCAGTCGACCAACAGCTACATCCCCGAGCCAGGCCGTAACGCGGTCGCTGTCCTTCTGGGTACTCCGCCAGCGCTCAAGCAGGAACTTCCAATTGCACCTGGATACAGTCCCGTCTACGTCGTAGGTACCGCCTCCGCCAGCCGCGCCTATTCCATCAACCAGGCTGCTGGTGGTGGCAACGGCCAGGTAGCTGCGATCGAGACCACGAGCAACACCCTCTCCAGTACTATCCCGGTCGGTAACACTCCCGTATATGGCGTCATGACCGCCGACGCCAAACGCGCCTTTATCATGAATCAGGGCGACAACACGGTCTCCGTCATCAATGTTCAGACCAATGCTCTCGACGTCGTCCCGACCGGAGCCACCAACCCCATCGCCGTCGGAACCGCGCCACTCTGGGCCGACCTGGTACCAACGCGGAATGAGCTCGTCGTCGCCAACGCTGGAAGCGGAACCACTCCGGGATCTGTCAGCATCATCAACATCCCGCTCTGCAACGCCACCGCACTGCCCACCAATCCCAACTGTGACCCGACGAATCCAGCCGATGCTACGGGCTTCGGGCAGGTACTCGCGAACGTCCCCGTAGGTGTCAACCCGCGCATGGTCGCTGTGCTGTCGGATGCCACTCGCGCCTACGTAGTCAACCAGGCGGACAGCACGGTCTCGGTGATCAACCTGACTACCAACACAGTCAGCAAAACGATTTCCGTGCCCGCTACGATCCACCCGAACTTCATCGCCGTCATAGCCGGTACCCCAACTGGCAAGGTCTACGTCACGTCGCCCGAGAGCGAGACGATGACTGTCATTCGCACCGACACCGACACCGTCGATACCACCATCCCGCTGCAGGGCAAAGGCGTCATGGTCCGCACACAGCCCTAAACGCCGCCACTAGCCTAAAGTACCGCCTTGAAGAGCAGCTTCAACATCTCCTTCAGCGGTATGACGATCAGTAACAGTGGCGCCATTGGTATCAGGCAGGCAAGCGCAAGATGGATTGGCGTTCGCGGATTCATGGGCAGATCATCCATGCCCTTGATGAAACCAAAGCTGTTGCCGAGATCGGCAAGAGACTGAATGTCTGACGTCCCAAGCAGCGGCTCACTCTCACCCTGATCCCTGGTGATCCACTTATGGTGAAACGCAGACGTGTAGCTGGTGGCTAGCGAACCATATTGATACAGTCCCTTGATCTTTGCTTCGTGGAGACGTAGAGCGAAGACCAGAAGCGGGGCGACGACAATCCCTACCAGAACGACTACAAAAACCGCGATTGACGGGCCATAGTGCTGCAGAGGTATGTGATCATAGATCACTGAATCGGCCAACACGCCAGCCGTGGCCGCTGAATAGCCAAAGAGAACGATCCCGAAAAATTGCTGAGCTCTTCCGAGAAAACCCAATCCTCCCGACTCGTCAGGATGTGGCGGAAACAGTTGTAGGTCGAGCTTGTTCATGCTCCCTAGAAATTGACCCCATAAAAAGAGCCGCCATACCCAGCGCAGCATCAGAAAGTTGAAAAACGGCGCGCAGAATCCAACGAGCCACCATCCGGCCCACGTCAAGGAGAAACCTGTCTCCGAATGCGTCGTTGACCAGGTCGATACATGAACGGCAAATGTCTTAAGCCCGGCTAAAGCAATCGCATACCCTCCGGCAGCGAGAATGAGTTCCGCAACTGCGGAGTCTCGCAGTCGAAGCCCGCGTTGTACCGCTGCGTCAAAGCGCGCGTAGTCTTTCTCCAGCACTAACCCTGACGTCACAAAGAAACTGGCAGCATCAGCTAACCGCGGCCCCAGGATGGACTCCGCCAGAATAAGAACAGGCACCCCAACGAGAAATCGCGTATACGTTGCAAAATCATGCAAAAACGGTACTACGACCTCTGTCGTCCTGAACGCCGCACCTTGCGCCGCGGACAGAAGGAACAGCGGCAGCCATGTCACAAGGATCGACATGCCAGCAACCTTCAGTAACTGCGGCTCTCTCTCGCGAAGAAGTTTCAGCCGTTTTTCAATGCGATAGAGCGGGCCTCCCCGGGTGAGTAAAAACTCACGTTTGCTCGAGTTGGAGTCCACAGCAGCCACAAGCAACCTCCTCTAGTCGAAGACCTCATCCCCCGTGGGCTCATAGAGCGGAACGCCATTCATTTCATGCCGGAACTTCGAAAGCGTGTCATACATTCTGCGTCGAGCACGGCTCTGGTTGCCTAGTGGGCGATGCTCGGCAATGCAGTGCCAGGGATTGTAGGAGAGCTTTCTGGCAAAATCCATCTGAGCTGGAGAGTTGAACGTCTGTCGAGGAATTCGCAGCGTTGCCACAGATCGTCGTGGAGATAGTTTTTCGGGCCACAGTACGCCGTTGTTCTCAAGCGGCATTAGAAACGAGTCAGTCTGCAGCTGCAGGCGAATATCAAATTCAACGTCCTCGTTTGCGAGAGTAGCTACCATCGCATTACGCAGATAATCGTCAGGGGGCCGCAGCGGCAGCCGCGGTATCGGTGTCTTCCGCGCCGATTTCGGCCACACGGAGTACTGCATCGCCTGCCCCTCTCCAAGCAAATAAGGCACGCAACTGAAGTAAGGAGCCTCAAACGGACTGCTCTGCGTCTTGGTCCACAACCCCTGCATGATCAGGTCCAGCACATGCGGTTGATGCAGGTTAAGAAAGTGAAAGATCGTCGCATTCTTCAAGCTGTTAATCTGCAAATGAGCATTGGCTTCGGTATCGGGCGTTACGAAGGTCGGTGTCGAGACGCCGAACATATCCTGCGTGAATTTCTCCTCCTCCATCAGCTTCGGCCCAGGCACGCCAAGCAGCTTGATACTGATGCTCATAAAGCCGACGTCGTCGATGTCAGGCGTTATGTAAGGCCCCGGCCCTGAGAACCGTACCCAAGCCCGATACGTCCGCGGCTCCGCATAGATGCCATGCCGTAACTCCGGCGCCAGACCATCGTGAACGATAAACTCACCGCGCACGATGCCATGAGTCTTCGTGTTTCCCCCGCGCTCGAACATCCCCGGCTTCCACAGTCCCCGCATCTGCGCCACAAAGCTGTTGATGATCGAATCGAGATAAGCCTCCTCGTTCGGCATTAGCTTTTCCTCGGCGATCCTCAATCCGTCATTCGGACGTTTCCAGTTCATCAGAAAGGTCACAAACGCAGCAGTCGGATCCCGGAGCAACGCATCGAACGCCGGCCGGAATAACGGATCGAACCGGCGCTCCAGATGCACAAAAGCCATCGAGGCATCAGACAAACAGTTCAAGAGTGCAGAACCGGTATTAGCCTTCGGTATCGGACGATCTGGATTTGCGGTCAAGGCTCTCCCATCCATTCAGAAATGAAGGTGAAACCATTTACTTCGTTGTTTCACGCACAGGAAATTGCAGTGCAAAGTGGATCGTTTTCTTCGTGTCCCAGTACACAAGCCCTAGGTACAACCCAGGCCCAATCAGGCGAATCTCATCGCGAACATGTTTGGCCAACAGTGATGTCTTCGAGTAGTCGAGCACGATGCACTCCTTCCCATCAAACAAGCTCGTGCCCTTGTAAACCTGGGCCACAATCGCATTCACTCCGAAGGCGAGGATGCGGTTCGTCAGTGTTCCGTGCGCTGCATCAAAGGTCTTTCCCTGCCAGGTAAAAATATTGACGATGGAAGCAATCTCAGAAGAAAATTTTGTGCCCGGAGCGACAATCGCCGTCCCCTCAGCATCGCCATTGGGAATGTCGCCCGCCGGACTCGCAGAGAAAAGATCATCAAGCTCTTTTTCGGACATAGCCAGAAGTTGGTGCGCAGTGTACGCCATAATTCGATCTCCTCGTACGCTACCGTGTTGGTCGTAGTAGCGTAGCTGATGTTGTGCGGGGCCCCGGTGCGAATACCGCCAACTATGACCGCGCCCCGTCTTTTTGTCAATCAAGAACACGTTTCATGCCGCATCAAGTTGTGCGAACATCCATAACGAGCCGACTGCAGCTACGATGAGATGCACCACAAAGGAAGGAAAGGCAAGCGACGCACGCATGACCAGCCCTAACCCGCACAACGCGACCGCCGAATATATCGTCATCGGCTCTGGAGCCGGGGGCGGCGTCCTGGCCGCGCGTCTCGCCGAGTCCGGCCGAACGGTCCTTCTGCTCGAAGCGGGCGGAGATCCCAAAACCGTCGCCCAGCAGCAGCCCCTCCCACCCAGCGGAGGCCTGCCCAACGAATACGACGTGCCCGTATTCCACGGCTTTGCTTCAGAAAACAACGCCATCAAATGGGACTTCTACGTTCGTCACTACGGCAGCGACCAGCAACAGCGCCAGGATCCCAAATATTTGGAAACAGTCGATGGCCAGCGTGTAGACGGCATCCTATATCCCCGAGCCGGGACCCTCGGCGGCTGTACAGCGCACAACGCGATGATTCTCGTCTATCCACACAACGCAGACTGGGAGCACATCGCGGAGCTAACCGGCGACGAATCCTGGCGCGCATCCCGCATGCGTGACTACTTCGAACGCATGGAGAACTGCCAGCACCGTAAATTCCATCGCTTCCTCGCCGCCCTCGGATTCAATCCCACGCGGCACGGATGGCGCGGATGGCTCACTACGGAACGGGCCACACCTCTCTCAGCGCTGCTCGATCAACCACTTGTCAAGATGATCATCATCTCTGCCTGGGAGGCATTCAAAAACGCCGGCAGCAGGCGTGATCATCTGCGCTGGCTTTGGAAGGGAGCCTTCGACCCCAATGACTGGCGCCTCGTTCGCGAGGACGCTGGCGGAGTCCGCTACACGCCGCTCTCAACATCCAACCATGTGCGTGTAAGCGCCCGCGAGCGCGTCCTGGAAGTCGCCGGGAAGCATCCCGAACTCCTCCGGATCGAACTCGACGCCCTCGCAACCCGCGTCCTGTTCGACGGCGACAACCGCGCCATCGGCGTCGAGTACCTGAAAGGCAAACACCTCTACCGAGCTCATGCCACGCCCAGCCAACAAGCTGGCGAACTCTGCACAGCCTATGCAACCCGCGAGGTCATCTTAGCGGGAGGAACCTTCAACACCCCGCAACTTCTCATGCTCTCCGGAATCGGCCCAGCAGAACAGCTCGCCAAGTACAACATTCCTCTCCGAGTCGATCTCCCGGGCGTCGGCACAAACCTGCAGGACCGCTACGAAGTCGGCGTCGTAAACCGAATGAACTTCAACCAGTGGAGGATATTCCGGGGTGCGCGTTTCGCTCAGGGCGACCCACAGTTTGAGCAATGGCAGCGCGGTTGCGGCCCATACATCACTAATGGCGGAGTACTCACAGCGTTCAAGCGCTCCTTCCCCGACCGCGACACTCCCGACATCTTCTGCCTCGGGCTCCTCGGACTCTTCCGTGGTTACTTCCCGAACTACTCCGCGCTCTTCGCTGACAACCTGAACTACATGACCTGGGTTGTCCTGAAAGCCCATACCCAAAACCGCGCCGGCGAAGTGACCTTACGCTCCGCAGATCCACGCGATGTGCCTGCTATCAATTTCCGTTACTTCGAAGAAGGCAGCGATGTCGACGGCGAAGATCTCGCCTCAGTAGTCGAAGGCATACGCTTCGTCCGCAAAATAACCCAGCACTTCAAGGACAACAAACTCATCGCCGAAGAAGAATTACCCGGCGATCACGTCCAGTCGGACGAGGACCTGAAGACCTTCATCCGCAATCAGGCCTGGGGACACCACGCCTCTTCCACCTGCGCCATCGGCCCCCGCGAACACAACGGAGTCCTGACCAGCGACTTCCATGTTCACGGCACGCAGGGCCTCCGCGTCGTCGATGCGTCCGTCTTTCCCCGCACTCCGGGCTTCTTTATTACCAGCGCCATTTACATGATCGCCGAGAAGGCCGCCGACGTAATCCTCCAAACCGCGCACGACGCTGACCTCGCTGCAAACTCTCGTTGACAAGGCCCGTCTCCGGCGATATCGTCTCATCTCATCACCATCAGGGCCCCGGAAAGTGTTGCACTGACGCGAGTAGCGGAAGATCACTTCTGTTGCGAGCTGCTGGTTCCACTCTAAAAATCCACTCCGACGAAGGTGCCGATGCCCTATGACGTATCTCAGTTACTCAAGATGACGAACGAGCAGCTTGACGCCTGTTTCAAGTCTGGCGCACCCGGCCCTATCCCCAACGGTGAAGCCAAAGGCACCGCCATCGTGGCTCCTGGCACGGTCTTCACCAAAGAGAGCGCGACATTCATCAGCATCTTCACGTGGCAGGGCAAGACCTTTGACGCTCAGGGCGGCGTACTGCGTAACCGCATCTCCGTCTTCGGAATCAGCGCCATCGTGGCCAAGGTCTATCAGGGAACAAGCTGGCTCGACAAAAAAGACTGCGTTGTCCTCGATTACTCCGAAACATCCACGCTCGCACACTGGGTCCGCGATGAGATTCGACTCATCTCTCCAGGCCTCTACCTTGGCGTCGTCTACTGGAAGAAGGACCGGCTCATTCACTTCGCGCTGGAGTTTTGATCGTCTACGGGAAAACGATGACTCCACAATCCAACATCATGGTAGTCGCACCAATCATAGCCAGCCGCGAACCCGAGCTCCGACAGCTTCTTGCAAGCATGAATCTCGAACCCGGCGTAGCCGATCCCGCCAACAAGCTCGTCCCGTTCGACAAGTTCACCACCCTCCACTTCGCCCGCTTCGTCATCCTCGAAGACGACACCCGCGAAGACCTCCGCGTCTACGGAGCCACACCCCCCAGCGCCACCAACTTTCTCGCTTTTCTGTGCGACTTTGATGGCCCAGCTGACGCCCTCCGCCGCGAACTCGTTGCAAGCGCCGAGCCCGGCCTGCGTCAGATATTCTCCTTCTGCGAGTCATTCGCTCCAACCACCGATCTCCTGCGCTGGATGCAGGATAACGAGCGCCCTCCCTCCGCAAACTACGTCAACTGGGTCGGCCGCACAGCCCTTCAGGTTCGCGAAGAGAACGATCTGCAGCTGGCGATAAAGTGGTATCTCAATCAACGTGCTTCAACTACCGCAACCCCAAGGCAGATATGGAACGACCTGCGCGCCTTCGTCAAACAGGAGCAAGCAGCCGGACGTCTCACCCTCACGCCGTCCGAACCCACGCCGCTCAACTGGCAGATCAAGAACCTCGCACACTGCATCGGAATACCCCTGGTGCTCTTCCTCTTATTGCCGCTGATCGTGCTCTACCTCCCTTTTTTTCTTATCCAGCTCCGCATGAAGGAGCTACGCGATCCAGTCATAGCCCCACGCCCCACCACAGCCCTCATCCATGCCTTGGACGAGCTTGAGGATCGAATCATCACCAATCAGTTCAGCGCCTACGGCAGCCTTAAGCCCGGCCCCTTCCGGCGCTGGACAATCATCGGCGTCCTCTTTGCAATCGAGTACACTGCGCGTCACATCTTCACCCACGGCTTCCTGGGTCGCGTAAAGACCATCCTGTTCGCGCGTTGGGTCTTCATCGACAAAACCCGTGTCTACTTCTCCAGCAACTACGATGGCAGCCTCGAAATGTACAACGGCGACTTCATCAACAAGGTCTTCTGGGGACTCAACATCGTCTTCAGCAACGGCCTCGGCTACCCCAAAACCAACTGGCTCATCCTCGATGGCGCAAGATACGAGCAGCCCTTCAAGGACTACCTCCGTCGCCACCAAGTACCCACACAGGTCTGGTACAACGCAGCTCCCGGCGTCACAGCCTACGATATGCAACGCAACTCACTCATACGCAATGGGCTCGAACAAAACACCATCACGGATTCGGAACTCGACGACTGGATTAAGCTCCTCTAGTACGTCGAGAAGCAGCAGTTAAACCAGCAGAAGGGAAGCGAGAACAAAGCGCATGGCTCCTCTCACCAACGTCGACTATCGCGACATGCAGGGCCTTCTGCGCTTCGGCTATGCCAAGCTCACCGAAGCCTGCTTCCTCCTGTTGCGCATCGACGACCCTGCC
>DATDHL010000338.1:0-5221 GCA_036521575.1 Edaphobacter sp.
TTACTCGTCATCGTCAGCCTCACCGGAAGCTTTCTGCGCTAATGGTACAGCCAGTGCACCGCTGAACGCGAACGTTTGCGAGGGCGGTCTTCGCTTCTTTCTCCAGTAGAGAGGCCTCCTGCTTTGAGCCTGAATCGCGAAGTGCATGGGCGTAGGCAAGCTCGACTCGGAGGTAGGCGGGAGAGTCTTTGCCGGGTGCGTCTTCCATAAGTGTGAGCGCGTGCTTGAGATCGGCGATTGCCTGCTGATACTCGCCGAGCTTGTCGAGCTCATCGCCGAGGAGTGCGTAGGCGACGCCCAGCATGAGAAAGCGTGGTCCGTGAGCGCGAGTCCAGATGTCGATTGCCTGCTGGTAAGCACCGATGGCAGTGCGGAAGTCACGCTCGGCATTGGCCAGAGCGCCCTTCACGGTGTACAGGACTGCTAGATCATTGTCTTGAAAGCCTGTTGCGAGTTGGACCTCGTGAAAGGCTTTCGCTATGTTCCGGTGGGCAGTGGATAGATTTCTCTGCTCTACGGCGATCATGGCAAGACTGCAGGAGGTGACTGCGATTCCGGAATGATTTCCTGCGATTTCGTAGAGATGGCGGGCTTTGGATCGGAGGGCATTCGACTCGTCGAAGTGTCCTGTGGATTCTTCAACGGATCCGAGGCCGTCGAGCGCGCTGGCATGTTGCACTTGCTGGCTGGGCATCGCTCGAAGGATGTGTATCGCCATCTCGTAGGAGTGTCGAGCTTTGTTGTAATCCTCGAAGTCGCTGTATGCGGAGCCGAGGAGATTCCAGGCGATGCCGCGGCCGGCGTCGTCGAGTTCGTCTGATTCGGATTGCAGTAGCGGCTCCAGGATTGTGATCGCAGCGCGGGACTGGCCTTGATCGATCAATGATTGAGCCTGCAACAATGTCGGTGGTTGAGGTTGTTGAGCGAATGACGTTGCGGCGGTGACAACGATCGACGATAGGAGCGTTAGGAGCCAGTAGGGAGTTTTCATGCTCCGAGCATGGGCCAGCTCCGGGCTGTCTTCCAGCGGTTTGCAGGAAGGGTGGGTGTTTTTGCAGGGAAGGGCTGGAAGCTTGCAGTTGCTGGTTTGATTAGCTGCTTTCTATGCCTGTGATTCCAGCTGTATTCGAATTGGTTTGCCGGGTTGCATCGTGATTGCGAGAGGGATGCACTCGAAGCCCGGGACCAGGTTGAATGTTCGCTCTTTTGGTATGGGGTCGAATCCTTTGGGGGCGTCGGTGCGGACGATTAGGACTCTGGCTGGTTTGGTGATTCGGATCGTTTTGGAGTCGGATGAGTCGATTGGCTCAGTGGATCGTGAGATGACGGGAAGGATGAATCGGAGCGGCGTGGGCGAAGGAGTTCCCGCGTCTGCGGACGCTGTGATTTCTATCGTGGTGCCGGTGATGCGGTAGGTGAGGTGGTAACGGAGGTCTCCGGCGGTGGGTGGCTGGTGTGCGGCGGTGAGGAGGCGACCGCGGGCGTCGAAGGTGATCTCTGTGGGGGTGTCGGTGGCGGTTACGGTTGCGGCGAAGTCGTTTGTGCTGGTGTAGGTTTTGTCGGCGGCGAGCTCGATGCGGGGGGTGAGCTGCATGTGGGGGTATTCGCCGAAGACCTGCTGATTGGAGATTTCGATCATCTGGTAGTTGGTCATGCTGGCGGTGAGGATGGGCCCGAGCTGACGGTGGTAGAGGAGTGACAGGGATCCGCCAGACGCGTGGCCTCCGCCTGAGGCGCTGCCGCCGGATTGGACGTGTTCGACGTACTCCCAGTCGTATTCGGTGACGGTGGCGCGCCAGGGGCCGATGGCGGCGAGATGGGTGCCGATCTCGGGATAGGTTTTGAGGCCGTAGGGTTCATCTCGGGGGAGAGTGAGGCGCTGGGTGGGGAGGGGATTTTCGGCAGTGTTATCGAGGACGGTTGCCAGGGCTTTGGCGTGGGTGAAGGTGTGGTGGATGCAAGGGAGATCGCCGTGGGCGAAGTAGTCGGGGCCGCCGTAGAGAAGATTGTCGTGAGTGCAGGCGGCCATGAGTTCGAGATTGCGGTAGGCGACCTCGCGAAACTTTGGTTCGTACGGCGCGAGGAGGACGTAGGCGGGATGACAGCCGTCGCTGGTGCGGCTGCCCCACCAGCTCCACTTGTAGTTGCGGGTGCCCCAGCTGTTGTCCCAGGCTCCGTCGGGGAGCATGAACTCCATGTGGGTGCGGAGGGCGGTGATGGTTTGGTCGAGGACGGCTTTGTCGTTGGTGAGGAGGGCGTACTGGGCCAGAGCGGGGAGAGATTCCTCGACGTTGTAGCCGAGGTCTACGGGATGGCAGTGCTTGGGGGTGAGGTCTTTGAGAGGGTGGCCTTCGCCGTAGAGGAAGCCGTTGGGTGTGAAGTAGTCGAGGCTGGTATGGGCTAGCTCGCGAGCGCGGTCGGAGTAGTGATGGTCTCCAAGGACTTGACCGCACAGGGCGAAGCAGAAGGAGGACGTGACGGGGTAGTTAATGTTGCCGGTTTCGATGGAGATGAAGGTGTCGAGGAACTTTGCGGCGCGGGCAAGGCGGTCGGTCCAGCGCTGGCGTGTGGCGGTGTCGAGGATGGTGCCGTGATGGTGGAGGGCTTCAGCGAGGGAGATGGCGTGGAAGACGGTGATGCCTTTCCACGAGCTGAGGGTGACGTCGTTGATCCAGCTGCCGTCGGCGCGGCTTACCTGTCGCTCGGACCATTCGTGAACGAGTAGGGCAGCGTTGAGATATTTCGCGTTGCCGGTGGTGTGGGCTACGCGCAGGAGTGGGTAGACGGCGTCGCCGCAGCGCCCGTGGATGAAGGCGCAGGCAGGGCAGAGAAGGGCTCCATGCAGGGCGGGGTCCTGGATAGCCGAGACCTGGTGGGCGAGGAGGCCGTCGCACCATGTTTGCAGGAGTTGGGCGTAGAGGTTTGTTGTCGTCTGGTGGTCGGTTGCTGCTGAGGCCCAATCGGGGAAGGCGAGTTTGGCCCCTAAGGCGGTTGCTCCGACGGCTGAGAGGCGCAGGAGTTCTCGACGGGTAACCCCTTGGCTGAAATTGTGTTTTGTCATTGAGGAAATATTAGACTATCGACCGCGTTCAGCCTCTAGACGCTGCAGCGCGCAAGTCAGCGCCTTTCAAGCTGCGCTGTTTCTATTCTGCGAATTTGGTTTTGAGCGAAGGCGGCGTTTGTCTCGGCGACGCTGCCTGGCAATGCTACCGCGCGGGTGGCGTCTTCGATGACTATGGTTTCGAAGCCGAGTGCTTTGCCGTCGATGGCGGAGTAGCGGACGCAGAAGTCGTAGGCGAGGCCGCAGAGGAAGAGGCGGGTGAGGGCGCGCTCGCGGAGGTAGCCGGCGAGGCCGGTGGGGGTGTTGTGGTCGTTTTCGAGGAAGGCGGAGTAGCTGTCGATGTGACGACGAAAGCCCTTGCGGAGGATGAGTTCGGCGTGGGGGATCGATAAGTGGGGGTGGAAGGCTGCGCCGTCGGTGTGCTGGAGGGAGTGGTCGGGCCAGAGCGTTTGTGGGCCGTAGGGGGCTTGGATGGTCTCGTAGGGCTGTTTGGTATGGGTGGTGGCGAAGGAGAGGTGTGCGGTGGGATGCCAGTCCTGGGTGAGGATGACGTGGTCGAACTTTTGGGCGAGGGCGTTGATGATGGGGACTACGGCGTCGCCGTCGGTGACAGGTAGGGCTCCGCCCGGCATGAAGTCGTTTTGAACGTCGATGACTAGGAGGGCGTCGGTGGATTGGAGTAAGAGCATCGCTGCTTCGATGGTATTGCATAAGCGGTCGTGCTTTGCACGATGCCCACATCTCAAAATCGAGAGATGGGGCACCCACTGGGGTGACACTACTCCCAAACCTTCGCGTGGTCAGGCGCGCTCAGGATGGGGCACCCGGATTATTTCTTCGAAATCGCGGTGGCGCTTTGGATGGTGCCGATCTTGATGTCAGGCGGCTTGCAGGCGTTGTCGATGCAGAAGCCTGTGATCCATACCTCACCCTCTCCTAACATGGCTCCCTGATAGTTGACGAAGAGGTCTTCGTACTTTTGCTTTGCGATGACGTCGACTATGTCGGGTGTGATGATGTTGTCGTAGTGCTTGATGAAGGACTGCGGCTTGTTGATGTCAGTGGGTTTGCCGTGGAGCTTTACCCGGATGGGATAGTGGACGAGGGCAGCTACGGCGGCGGCATCGTGTTTGGCTACAGCCAGCTGAAGGTTGGTAAGGATCAGATGGACTTTGGTGTGGGAGTCTTCGCCAAGCAGCGTATCGATGGTTGCATCTACTTTTGCAGGATCGGCAGGGGGGCTCTGCGCTAGCGCGGGTGAGATCAGGATGCCGGTCAGGATGATCAGGCTCGACAGTTGGGTTCGGAGTCTCATTTCCGTCTCCAGTGAAGACCTAGATTAGTCCTCTTGAAGGCAGGCTACAACGAATTTGCGCGGAGTTATGCAGAGCGTTGTATGAAATCTGTGACTAAGATGCTATCTTGACGAGTTTTCGCATGGTGCGAGGGCGGAGGATCTCAAGTTGGAGAATGTGTTGGAGTCGAAGGTCGATGTGACGGCGGCGCGGTTTGTTGCGAACAGGGCGGCGCTGGCGGCGTTACTGGGTGGGATGCGAGAGCAGGAGAGGGTGATCCGCGAGGGCGGCGGTGCGAAGGCGGCCGAGGCTCAACGGGCTAAGGGGCGGTTGACGGTTCGGGAACGGTTGAAGCTGCTGCTGGACGAGGGCACGGAGCTGATGGAGTTGGGGCTTTGGGCGGCACATGGGATGTATGAGGAGTACGGGGGTGCTCCGGCGGCGGGGGTGGTGACGGGGTTGGGGAGGGTGAGCGGGCGGCTGTGCATGATCATCGCGAATGATGCAACGGTGAAGGCGGGGGCGTTCTTTCCGATGACGGCGAAAAAGGTGCTGCGGGCACAGACGATTGCGATGGAGAATCGGATTCCGACGCTGTACCTGGTGGATTCGGCGGGAGTATTTTTGCCGCTGCAGGAGGATGTATTTCCGGATACGGATGATTTTGGCAGGGTGTTTCGGAATAACGCGGTAATGAGCTCGCTGGGGATTCCGCAGATTACGGCGATTATGGGGATGTGTGTGGCAGGGGGCGCGTATCTGCCGGTGATGACGGATACGGTGCTGATGACGGAGGGCTCGGGGTTGTTTCTGGCGGGACCTTCTTTGGTGCAGGCAGCGATTGGGCAGAAGACAGGAGCGGAGG
>DATDHL010000339.1:0-7672 GCA_036521575.1 Edaphobacter sp.
TTGGCGTCCCCGATGGGATTCGAACCCATGTTATCGCCGTGAAAGGGCGGTGTCCTGGGCCGGGCTAGACGACAGGGACGCGATAGGCGCAGACTGCGCCGTTGCCATCTTCAACGCTATCAACGCAACTCCGCCGTGTCAAAAATTTCCCCTATCGTCGGCGCGCACTGCATACTCAAATAGACGCACTGCATACTCAAATAGATAGGTCCACTCGAACTCAGGTCAAGTCAGATAAAACACATGCCTCCGATCGTAGCCCGTTACAAATACCTCGATGCTCTCACCACGGCCTTCGTTGTCATTTTGCTGGTGTCGAACCTCGTCGCCCAGAAGGTTTGTGTAATAGGTCCGTTTGCGGTCAGCGGCGCGATCCTGCTCTTTCCGATTACCTACATCTTCGGCGACATCTTCACCGAGATCTATGGTTTCGCAGCCTCCCGTCGCGCCATCTGGCTTGGTTTCTTTGGCACGGCATTGCTCTACCTGATAGCGGCCATTGTCATCGCTCTGCCACCCGCGCCCGGATGGCACAATCAGGAAGCCTTCGCCACGGTCTTTGGATTCATCCCGCGCATCCTGGCGGCTAGCCTGATCGCTTTCTGGGCTGGTGAGTTCGCCAACTCCTACACCATGGCTCGGCTCAAGTTGCTTACCAATGGGCGCATGCTGTGGACCCGCACGATCGGTTCGACCGTGGTGGGGCAGGCCGTCGATACCGTCCTCGTTATTACACTTACGTTTTGGGGGACTGTACCCGTTTCGACGCTGGCTAACATGATTATCACCGGGTACGCCCTCAAAGTAGGGTATGAGGTCCTCGCAACACCCCTGACGTACCTCGTCATTAACTGGCTCAAGCGGGCCGAGAACGCCGATGCCTTCGACAGAAATGAGAACTTCAACCCCTTTTCTTTTGCGGAGAAGGTGCAGCCCCCGGCGGAGACCTACACCCACCGCTGAACTGGTCCGGCCACCTAAAGCATTTTCGTGCTGCGAATTACGAACCCTTCTCAAAAACTGCAGCATCTAAATCTGAAACTCAGGTTCGTATTGTTGTGATTTTGCGGGAGCTTGCGCCGAGTTCTTTTTCTCTGCCAGAGGCTAGTGAGTCGCCCAAGTTACCGTATTTGAAGGAGAAACACCTTGTCTTTGACCTTGAATAGTCGCCGTGCTGTGCCGTTTGTGGGATGTGTCTTCCTCGCGCTGCTTGCGGGCTGCAAAAAAGAAGCACCAGCCGCCCCGCCTCCGCAGGCGATGCCGGTGCAGGTCGCACCGGTCACCCTTTCGCCGGTTCCCGCCACGGATACGTACGTCGCCACGATCAAGGGTCGTCGCTCGGCTACCATGCAACCGCAGGTCGACGGGAACCTTACGCGCATTCTCGTGAGGTCGGGTGATGTGGTCAAAGCCGGGCAGTTGCTGATGGTGATCGACCCGCTGAAACAGGCCGCAACGGTTCAGTCGCAGGTGGGAACCCAGGCGCAGAAGAAAGCACTCTACGATTACACCAAGATCCAGGTCGAGCGTCAGCGCAAGCTCTTTGAGGCTGGCGTTGTCTCACGCGATGCTTACGATCAGGCCACGCAGGCCTACGAGAACGCCAAGGCCGACTACGAGGCCAACGCAGCCCTTACCGATACCCAGAAGCAGCAACTGGCCTACTATGAAATTCGTGCACCGTTTGACGGGGTGGTTGGTGACATCCCTGTCCACATTGGCGACTACGTCTCTTCCACCACGGTGCTGACTACGATTGATGAGAATGTCGACCTCGAAGCCTACATCTACATTCCCACTGAGCGCGCCGGACAGGTTCGCACGGGACTCCCCGTCGAGATACTGGACACCGATGGCAACCTTCTGGTGAAGACCACTATTAACTTCCTCTCTCCGCAGGTTGATAATCAACTACAGAGCATTCTTGCCAAGGCCCCGATTCCTCACGGCGCGAAGGGTCTCCGCACAGAACAGCTCGTCAAAGCGCGGGTCACTTGGAATACGAATCCTGCGCCTGTCGTTCCCGTGCTTGCTGTCACCCGCGTTGGCGGTCAGACCTTCGTCTTTGTCGCCGCGCAAAAAGGTGATGGTTATACCGCGCATCAGGTGGCGGTAACGCTCGGCGATACGGTTGGCAACACCTACCCTGTTATCAAAGGGCTTAATCCCGGTGACAAGGTCATTCTTTCCGGGCTGCAGTTTCTCCAGGAAGGTGCTCCCGTCAAGCCAATGGGCTAAGACGCGGACGTATTTTGCGCGACGCTGACACTTCGGCGCCGCAACGATTCACGCTTCACCTCCGGGCCAGTCGAGCCGGATAGAGGGTACACCTTGGTCGACTTTTTCATTCGCCGCCCGATCTTCGCTACGGTCTGCGCCCTGCTTATCATTCTTGCGGGCGCAGTCTGCATTCCGACGCTCCCCATCTCACTTTATCCGCAGCTCGCTCCGCCTCAAGTCATCGTCAGCTGCAACTATATTGGCGCGAACGCTAAGGACGTTGAGTCAGCCGTCACCATCATCCTCGAGCAGTCCATCAATGGCGTCGAGGGCATGCGGTATATGAGCTCCACCAGCTCGAACGATGGCACCTCCGCCATCACGGTCACCTTCAACACCGGTTACAACCTCAATATCGCCGCCGTCGACGTACAGAACCGCGTCGCCTCTGCCCAAGGACGCCTACCCGCTGTTGTCAACAACACCGGCATCACGATCACCAAGGCAAACTCGAACTTCGTCTTGGCCGCCGGCTTCATCTCGCCTGATCACTCGCTCTCGCAGGCCTTCATCTCCAACTACCTGGATGTGTACGTTAGAGACGCGCTCAAACGTGTCCCCGGCGTCGGCGATGTCATCATCTTCGGCGAGCGCAAGTATGCCATGCGGATCTGGCTCGATCCCAGCAAGCTCGCCGCTCGTGGACTTACCGCTCTTGACGTCACCAACGCGCTTGCAGAGCAGAACGTCACAGTCGCAGCCGGTCAGCTCGGTCAGCCGCCAATGGACGCAAGCCAGAATTATCAGATGGCGATTCGGGCAGTTGGCCGCCTCAGCGATCCTAAAGAGTTCGAACAGATCGTCATAAAGAACAACCCGGCCACCGGCGGAATCGTTCTGCTCAGAGACGTGGGCCGAGCCGAAATCGGCGCCGAAAACTACAACACCGAGCTCAAATTCGGTGGCGGCGGTATTGCGGCGGGAGAAGCTGTCGGCATCGGCATCCAGCAGCTCTCCAACGCCAACGCCCTCGATGTAGATAGGCGTTGCCGAGCTGTCCTCAAAGAGCTTGAAAAATCCTACCCGCCTGGCATGAAGGGCATCATTGCCGTTGACACCACGACCGTCATCGGCGACTCCATCCGTGAGGTCGTTCGGACGATCGGTGAAGCCATCATCATCGTCATCATCGTCATCTTCCTCTTCCTGCAGGACTGGCGCGCCACCATCATCCCGGCCGTTACCATTCCCGTCTCGCTCATCGGAACCTTCGCCTTCGTCAAACTCTTCGGCTTCTCCATCAACTCGCTGACTCTCTTCGGCATCACCCTCGCCACAGGACTAGTCGTCGACGATGCCATCGTCGTCATCGAAAACGTGCAGCGTCACATTGAGAAAGAGCATTGCGACAGTCATGCCGCCACATCGCGCGCCATGGCCGAAGTGACCAGCGCCGTTATTGCCACCTCGCTCGTTCTCATCTCGGTCTTTATTCCGGTCAGCTTCTTCCCCGGAACGACCGGCATTCTGTACAAGCAGTTCTCGCTGACCATCGCTTTCTCGATCGCTATCTCAGCCTTCAACGCGCTTACGCTCTCCCCGGCTCTGGCCGCGATCCTTCTCCGGTCCGAACAAGTGCACACGGGACTGATGGGCCTGCTCCTCAACCCAATCGAACGCCTGATCCAGTGGATCATTCGGGTCTACGCTCGTATAGTCACCTTCGTCGTTCGCATCCGCTATGTCATGCTGGTGCTCTTTGTCGGCGCGCTTGCAGCCACGGTGTACACGTACAACCGTGTTCCCACAGCCTTCGTTCCGCAGGAAGATCAGTCCTACTTCCTCGTCATTGTGCAGACGCCGCCGGGAGCCTCGCTCAGCTATACCTCCGAGTTCGCCGACCGGGTCGCTGCGGTTGTCCGCAAAAATGACGGCGTCTTCGGCACCTTCTCTGTCATGGGCTTCTCGCTCTCCGGCGGCAGCTCTCCCAACGCTGGCCTCATCTTCGCCCCGCTCAAGCCGATTGACGAGCGCACCAAGATGGGACCCCAATTCAGCGCCAGGGCCATCGTGCGTGAGGTCGGGCCCCAACTCTTCGGCGTGCCTGGAGGCATCGCATTCGCTGCCGAGCCTCCCGCGATTGCCGGTATCGGAACCGTCGGCGGATTCCAGTTCATCCTTCAGGACGGCGGCCGCAATACCTTCGAAGACATCGACCGCGTAGCACACACCATCGTGGCCCAGTCCCGCGCTGGTCATGAACTTATCGGAATGAACACCACGTTCACAGCCAACGATCCGCAGCTTCACGTCGCGGTAGAGCGTGAAAAGGCCAAGTCGATGGGCGTCCCCTTCGGACAGATCACGTCAGCAATGGGGACTTTCATGGGTTCCACCTACGTCAACGACTTCGACTTCAACAACCGCTCCTATCGCGTTTTCGTACAGGCCGATCAGCAGTTCCGTCGCAATGCCGGAGACCTGCGGCAATACTACGTCCGCTCCGACACTGGAAAGCTTGTCCCGCTCGACAATCTGGCCGCCCTCACGGAGACCTCCGGCCCGCAGGTCATCAACCATTACAACCTCTTCCGTTCTGCAGAGATCGACGGCTCACCTGCGCCAGGCCTCAGTTCAGGACAAGGTCTTGCAGCGATGGAACGTCTCTTCGAGAAAAACAAACTGCAAGGCATGAAATTCGAGTGGACCGGCCTCGCGCTTGAAGAGGTCGAGTCCGCCGGCAAGGCCATCATCATCTTTGGCCTCGGCCTGCTCGTCGTGTACCTTACCCTCTCCGCTCAATATGAGAGCTTCGCGCTGCCGTTCATCATCCTTCTCGCCGTTCCCATGGCCGTGCTCGGTGCGCTCTTGCTCGTAGCCGCTCGCGGCCTCGACAACGACGTCTACGTGCAGATCGGTCTCGTCATGCTCATCGGCCTCTCGGCGAAGAACTCCATCCTTATCGTCGAGTTCGCCGAGCAGCAGTTGGAACTAGGGAAGAGCATTATCGACGCGGCCATCATCGCAGCTGAACTTCGCCTGCGTCCCATCCTGATGACGTCCATTGCCTTCATCCTCGGCGTCGGTCCGCTCTTCTTCGCCACCGGAGCGGGAGCATACGGCCGTCGCTCGGTTGGCACGGCGATCGTTGGCGGCATGGTTCTGTCCACTGTGCTGAACCTCTTCTTCATCCCAATTCTCTACGTCATCCTCAAGTCGATCCTGGTGCGCTTCACCGGCAAACCGAAGCCACGGCCAGAGGGTTGCCCTGAGCCCGAAGACGAGCCATTGGTCCAGCGGCAACTGACGCACTAAGCTCGAAAACCTGCAAGACCAACCCACCTTCGCGCATTCAATCGCGCCAAGGTGGGTCGTTATTTTGCGAAGACGCTTCACACCCGGCTATCGAGCTATCATGCCTCCATGGCCAAGAGCACTCCCTCCGCACACCAGAGTTGGCTCCCCGCAGCCAATGATCCGGCAAACGGCTTCCCCTTGACCCACCTCCCCTACGGAGCCTTTGAGCACGAAGGCCAGCCGCATCTCTGCGTCGCCATCGGCACCCACCTGCTCGACCTCCATCAATGCGCCACATCCAAACTACTTCCGCGAAGCATCACCGCCGCCTGCCAGGCCCCGATCCTGAACCCACTCATGGCGCTCGGCTCACGCGCCTGGACTCTCCTTCGCGATACCCTCACATCAGTCCTGCACGCCTCCGCCGAACCATCCCGCCGCCAGGCCGCCGAAGCCGCACTCCACTCCATCGCCGGAGCCACGCTCCTCAAGCCGATCCACATCCCCGACTACACCGACTTCTACGCCTCCATCCATCACGCCACTCGAGTCGGCCAACTCTTCCGCCCCGACCAGCCGCTCCTCCCCAACTACAAATACATTCCCATCGGCTATCACGGCCGTGCCTCTTCCATCCTTCCCAGCGGCATCCCTATCCAGGGTCCCCACGGCCAAACCCGACCCAACAAACCCGACGGCACACCCAGCTTCGGCCCCGCTAAATCGCTCGACTACGAAATCGAACTGGCCTTCTATATTGGCCAATCGAACCTCCTCGGAACTCCCATCCCAGTCGGAAAGGCGGCCAGCCACATCTTCGGCATCTCGCTCCTTAACGACTGGTCAGCCCGCGACATTCAGTCATGGGAGTACCAGCCGCTTGGCCCCTTCCTCGCCAAAAACTTCGCCACAACCGTCTCCCCTTGGGTCACACCAATCGCCGCTCTCGAACCCTTCCGGGCCCCTGCCTCTCCACGCCCCAAAGGAGATCCCAAGCCGCTCCCATATCTTCACTCCGCAGCCGATCAGCGATCAGGAAACCTCGACATAAACCTCGAAGTGTTGATCTCAACCAGCACCATGCGAGCAAACAAGCTCCCTCCATTTCTACTCAGCAGATCCAACGCACAGGATCTCTACTGGACCCCAGCCCAGTTCCTCGCCCACCACACCAGCAACGGCTGCAACCTGCAAATCGGCGACATCCTCGCCACCGGAACCATCTCAGGCCCATCGCCCGCCTCAGCCGGATGCCTCCTCGAGCTCACCCGTAACGGCGCAGAACCAATCGCTCTACCCACAGGCGAAACCCGCAGCTTCCTCGCCGCCGGCGACGAGATCATCCTCCGCGGAACCTGCGAAGGGCCCAACCATCCACTTCTCACACTCGGCGAATGCCGTGCTGCCATCCTCCCCCCCCGCCCCTAGCCAACCGTTCTCACACCGGCATATCCTCTTCCGTGCAAGGAAGCACGAACCGGAGATCTCCCATGGCCGCACCCACGCTCTCCCAGACACAACCCTCCCAGACCAACGATTTCCTCCCCCTCAAGGGCACCGACCACGTCGAGTTCTACGTCGGCAACGCGCGCCAGTCCGCCTACTTCTACCGCGCCGCCTTCGGAATGTCGCTGATCGCCTACGCAGGCCCCGAGACCGGCCACCGTGACCGCGCCTCCTACGTCCTCCAGCAGGGAAAAGTCCGCTTCGTACTGACCACCGCGCTCCGCCCCGACTCCGAGATCGCCCGCCACGTCCACACCCACGGCGACGGCGTCCGCGCCATAGCCCTCTGGGTCGACGACGCCCGTCAGGCCTGGACCGAGACCACCAGTCGCGGCGCCCGCAGCGTCCAGGAGCCAACCGAGTTCTCCGACCACCACGGCCACGTCACTACAGCCAGCATCGCCGCCTACGGCGACACCATCCACACCTTCGTCGACCGCACCCACTACGACGGCCCCTTCTTCCCCGGCTACCGTCACATCGCTCACGACCACGTCGCCCGCCCCGTCGGTCTCATCCACATCGACCACATGGTCGGCAACGTAGGCTGGCACGCCATGAACGAGTGGGTCGACTTCTACGCCCACGTCATGGGCTTCAGCCTCTACCAGCACTTCGACGACAAAGACATCTCCACCGAGTACTCCGC
>DATDHL010000340.1:0-3521 GCA_036521575.1 Edaphobacter sp.
GACGCTGGTGTGCGCAGGAGATTACACGCGAAGCAAGCCGCATCCGGAGCCCTTTTTGCTTGCCGCTGAAAGGCTCGGGGTGGCTCCGGAGGCTTGCCTGGTGTTTGAAGATACGGATATGGGGATTGAGTCGGCGACGGCTGCAGGGATGGCTTCGGTGAAGGTTCCCGGGCCGCTGGAGCGGGTGCTGGTGGGTTAGGCTCGGCTACTTGATGAGGTCGCGGTAGTCTTCGCGGGTGGGGGTGAAGACGTCGAGGACTTCGGAGGCTTCGAGGGCCGAGGCCTGGTGCTCGACGTTGCCGTCAACGATGAAGCTGTCTCCGGCTTGGGCGTCGAAGACTTTTCCGTCTACGTCTACGCGGATGGCTCCGCTGATGACATAGACGAGCTGGTGGTGGGGGTGGCTGTGGCGGGCTCCGACCCAGCCTTGGTCGAAGTAGTGGCGGATGAGCATCAGCTGGTCGGTGTTGGCGAGGACCTGGCGGCGCATGCCGGGTTCGGGGGCGAAGGTCTTGGGGTCCTGATTGCGTACGAAGCTCATGCGGTCTCCTTTCTGTAGTTTAGATGGAAGCGAGTTTGAAAAGTCAGACGGGTACACTGGGCATTTGAATATCCTGCGAAAGGAGCACTGGATGCTCTCAGAGACCGAGGCTCGACAATTTGCGCATAGTTGGATTCAGGCATGGAATTCTCACGATCTCGACGCTGTCATGTCTCATTATGCGCCGGAGGTCGTTCTTACTTCGCCCACGGCGGCGAAGTTGTTGAGTGATCCTTCTGGAACCGTTACAGGCAAAGAAGGCGTGAGGAGTTATTTCGAGCGCGGGCTTGAGGCCTACCCAAATCTCGCTTTCGAACTTCTGGATGTGATGTGGGGAATCTCCAGCGTCGTTCTCTACTACCGAAATCAGAAGGGCACGAAGACCGGCGAGTTTATGGAATTCGATGCGCAACAAAAGGTTATCAGAGTCGTTGCAAATTACACGTGAACTAAGGATCAGAATCAGGGCTTGGGATGTCGATTTATGATTGGTTAAAAGACCGTTCGCGCTTTGCGCGAATGAACCCGCACATGCGCAAAAGCACGGATGAGTGTGGCACCCGGCGGGAGCTCCATCAGCAAGTTCACTCCGCTATTTACCCGCTGATGTCAGCGTCACATCAAACGGAGTCGTCTACGTGTAGGACCCGCAACACATTCGTGTGGCGCAGGCCATACGCCCACCCGCGGCACTTGGCTAACCACAGCCAATCGACTCATATTGTTTCCAAACAGCAGTGTCATCCGTTACATAAAATATCGGCTCCATCTTTCTATGTTCGATGATTTCAGTTATGCCGTTGACAGTGATTGCTTCATAAGCCGGGTAACCAGAGGGAAATCCTTGTGGGGGATTTTCTAGCTCGAAAGGCGCTCTGCATCTCATCTTGCCATTTTCTTTCTTCAGAATATGTCCATTTTTATCTCGCAATATAAATTGCGCAGTGCGCCATGGCACAGAGTAATAGTTCATAGTAAGCGAAGCATTGGCACGTGTAAGTTCCGGTGGGAGGGTAGCCCATTTCGGCAGTCTCGAATCGTTTGCCAACGTGAATGTGGCTTCGGGAAACAATTCACATCCCTTAATAGTAAGGAAGACAATTACTAACAATATCGCCAACAATCGATACCGTTTGATGCGCTGAATCAGCGTAGCCATTTGCTTGGTGCCCTCTGCTTATGAATTACTTGGCGGTACCGGATACATCCGACCACTGTAGTATCTACCCGGAGATCGCTAGGCTCTAGCGGGAAAATACCGGGGTTCTTCGCTGCGCTCAGAATGACGACATTGAAGAGCGATGCAGAAAGAGGCGAGCTCAATGCTCGCCTCTTCTGCTTGGAGATTTGCTTAAGGGGTTAGTTGTGGGGGTAGTCGACCCTTACGGAGAGGATCTCGTAGGGGGTGATGGGGACTGTGACTTTGTTGTTGGTCACGGGTAGGGGCGAACCTTGTGGCTTCTCCATGAGGTTGGTTTCGGTGGCGGAGGTTGCGCCGATGGGGACGGTGAAGGTTACGTCGGATTGCTTGCCGGCCCACTCGAAGACGCGGAAGATGAGGCCGTTGTCGTCCTCAGCTTTTTTGATTGCGGTGAGGATTACGTTCTCCGGTGTGACGGAGGCGTAGGAGTGTTCGAGCGGCAGGGTGCCTGTGTGGGAGCCGACCTGTGCGGCGCGGAGCTCGTAGTTGTACTGGTAGCCGCGGCGGGCGGTGAGGGCTTGCTGCCACGTTCCGGCGTGCGGGTAGAGGGCGTAGCTGAAGTGCTGGTGGCCACGGTCGGCGTCGGGGTCGGGCCAGGTGGCGGAGCGCAGGAGTGTCAGGCGAAGGACGTTCCCTGCGGCGTCGTAGCCGTACTTGGCTTCGTTGAGGAGCGAGAAGCCGTGCTGGGCGTCGCCGAGGTCGGCCCAGCGTAGGGCGGGGACTTCGAACTTGGCTTGCTCCCAGGAGTTGTTGCGGGTGGTGGTGCGCTCGATGTTGCCGTAGGGGATGTCGTAGGTGGCCATGGGCCCGGAGGCGGCGAGCGGGAAGGCGGCTTTGAGGAGGACGTGGGTCTCGTGCCAGTCGATGTCATTGATGACGTCGACGGTGTCGATGTTGGCGTAGAGCTGGAGGTCCTGAACGAACTTCGAGGACTGCCAGGTGCGGGTGACGCGGATGACGGCGCGCATGGGGCCGCTCTCGACTAGCTTGACCGAGTCAACGTTGGTGATTGGGGTCATGTGGTCGAGGGTGCCGGGGTCGATGTTCCAGGCGTCGTATTCCTTGGGGAGATCGTGGAAGGTCTGGAGCTGGTTACCGCAGGCTCCGCTGGCGAGAGATTCGAAGTTGGACTTCTTGTCGTAGAGGCTGATGATGCAGCCGGTGGCGGGGTCGACGACTACCTTGAGGAAGGCGTTCTCCATCGTGGTGCCGCTGGCTTTGAGGTCCGTCGCAAAAGGCTTGGTTCCCGCGGTGACGTGGAGCACCTGATAGCCCATGGATGGGACGTCTTTTGCGGCGATGAGGATTTTGTAGGTGTTCGTCTTGGGGTCGCTCTCGGTGACGAACGAGGGTAGGACGTTGTTGTGGGCGTCAAGGACTGAGACGCCGTTGGTGGATGCGGTGGGAAGCTGGACTGTCGCGGTGGTGATGCCGGTGTGGTTCCAGGCGAGCGGGTTGAAGACGAGGACGGGTACGTCGCCCGCGGCTTTGGTGTTGATGCCGGCGGCGAGGGTGTTGAGAGCGTTGGTTGAGATTTCATTGGTGGCCCAACGGACCTGATCGAACTCGGCCTGCGCTTCTTTGTAGATGATGCCGATGCCGGAGCCGGCGGCGAGGTCGTGGAAGCCGTTGAAGGCGATCTTCTTCCAGGCGTCGGTGAGTTCAGCATGGGGGTAGGGCTTGCCGTCGAGCCACGCGAGGGAGGCTAACTTTTCGGCGTTGATGGTTTGCTCTTCGGACTCGCGCATGTTGCGTTTGTGCTGGGCCTGGGTGGTCATG
>DATDHL010000341.1:0-10181 GCA_036521575.1 Edaphobacter sp.
GCGCTGGTCGCGGAGTTCGCGGAGTTTTTTGCCTGCGTGCTCGAAGGCCTGCTCCCAGGAGACGGGCTTGAGTTCGCCGTTGGGCTGGCGCACGAGGGGTTGTGTGATGCGGTCTTTGTGGTTGGCGAAGTCGAAGGCGTAACGGCCCTTGTTGCAGAGGAAGTCGCCGTTGATGCCGGACTTGTCGCGGTTGTCGCCGCGGACGATCTCGCTGCCGTCGGAGGTCGAGCGGACGCCGAGGGTGGTCTTGCAGCCGTCGCCGCAGTGGGTGCAGACGGTGGCGACGTGGTTCATCTCCCACGGGCGGGTCTTGTAACGATAGGTTCCGCTGGTGAGCGCGCCTACGGGGCAGGCATCGATGCACATGCCGCACTGCTCGCAGTCAACGTGGGCGAGGTGGTCGGGCGACAGGTCTGCGGGGATGTTGGGGGCGATGACCGAGGACGAGCCGCGGTTCTGGATGCCGAGAGCGAAGACGTCCATGCCTTCACCGCACATTCGGACGCAGCGGTAACAGAGGATGCAGCGCGGGCGGTCGAAGTAGACCACAGGCGACCACTTCTGCTCTTCGCGGTGGTTCTTGGGCTCGGCGTAGAAGCTGTCGGCGGCGCCGTACTTGAAGGTCATGTCCTGCAGCTCGCACTCGCCGCCGGCGTCGCAGACGGGGCAGTCGAGCGGATGATTGCCGAGGAGCAGTTGCAGGGTGGCCTTGCGGGCCTGCGCGATTTCGGGGGTCTCGGTCTGGACTACCATGCCTTCGACGACCGGGGTGGTGCAGGCGGTCTGGAGCTTCGGCATCTTCTCGATGCGCACGACGCACATACGGCAGGCTGCCTGAAGCGAGAGGCCGGGATAGTAACAGAAGGCGGGGATCTCGATGCCGGAGGATTTACAGGCGTCGATGAGCAGCGTGCCCGCGGGGGCGGTGAGTTTTTTGCCGTCTACAGTGAAGGTTACGTCTGGCATCTGAATTCCTCTACTTCGACTTCTCGATCAAAATCTGCTGATCTGCGCTGCGGTGCGTGCGTCCGCGTACGCTGGTGAAAACCCGGATCAGTCCGACTAAAAGTACGATTGCAACCAATACCCAGACAACTCTGTTCATGGCGTTGTTCAATGTCCAGCCCCAACGAGCTGGTCAACGGTGATGATGGGGGTTCCAGCCTTGCGGCCTTCGATATAGTCTTCAAACTCTTTGCGGAACTTCTTGACGAAGCCGAGTGTGGGCATCGCTGCGGCGTCGCCGAGCGGACAGAAGGTGCGGCCCATCATGTTTTCGGCGAGGTACTGGACGTTATCCACGTCCTTCTTCGAGCCGCCGCCTGCGTGAACGCGCGTCAGGGTCTTCTTGATCCAGTCGGTGCCCTCGCGGCAGGGGATGCACCATCCGCAGGATTCATGTTGGTAGAAGGAGATAGTGCGCAGGGCGAACTCGACGATGGATACGGTCTCGTCGAGCACGACGATGCCGCCTGAGCCGAGCATGGTGCCGGCCTTGCCCATCTGGTCGAAGTCGAGTCCTACGTCGATCTCGTCTGCGGTCAGGACGGGGCAGGAGGAGCCGCCGGGGACGACGGCTTTGAGCTTCTTGCCGTCCTTGATGCCACCCGCTACGTCGTAGATGGCCTTGCGGAGCGAGTAACCCATGGGCAGCTCATAGACGCCGGGGCGCTCGACGTGGCCGCTGATGCCAAAGAGGCGTGTGCCGCCGTTGCGTTCGGTGCCGAGCTTGGCATAGGCCTCACCGCCCATCAGGAGGATGTGCGGGGCGTTGGCGATGGTCTCGGCGTTGTTGATGACCGTGGGGCCGCCGTAGAGGCCGACGACGGCAGGGAAGGGCGGCTTGATGCGAGGGACGCCGCGCTTGCCTTCGAGGGACTCCATGAGGGCGGACTCTTCGCCGACCTCGTAGGCTCCTGCGCCGGTCTGCGTGACGATGTCGAAGTCGACGCCGGTACCGAAGATGTTCTTGCCGAGAAAGCCGCGCGCATAGGCATCGGCGACGGCCTTTTCGACGATCTTGAGGAGGTAGCGGTACTCGCCGCGCAGATAGATGAAGCCGAGCTTCGAGCCAATGGCGAGTCCGGCGATCATGGTGCCTTCGATGACCGAGTGCGGATCGTGCAGGAAGATGACGTGATCCTTGCAGGTTCCGGGCTCGGACTCGTCGCCGTTGACGAGGACGTATTTGGGTTTCTCGGAGACCTTGGGCACGAACGACCACTTCATGCCGGTGGGGAAGCCTGCTCCACCGCGCCCGCGCAGGCCGCTGGCCTTCATCTCGTTGATGATCCACTCGGGACCGTTCGCGATGGCCTGCTGGACGGCCTTGTAGCCATCAAGTTCCAGGTATTTGTCGATGTCGGCCGCGCCCATGCCGAAGCGGCGGGAGATGACTTTGACTTCATCCGGGTGTGAGACGAGGGTGGGCATCTACTTCACGTCCTTTCCCTGGCCGTTGCGGTAGGTTTCGAGGATCTCGTCGACCTTGATGGTGGTGAGGTTGTCGTGGAAGTCGTAGTTGACCTGCATGGCGGGAGCCCAGCAGCAGGCGCCGATGCACTCGACCTCTTCGAGCGAGAAGGTGCCGTCGGGAGTGACGCCCTTATGCCCGATGCCGAGCTTGGCCTTGCAGTGGTCGAGTATCTCGTAGCCGCCGCGCAGCATGCACGAGATGTTGGTGCAGACCTGCAGGTTGTACTTGCCCGCGGGCTTGGTGCGCAGCATGGAGTAGTACGAAAGCACGTTGCGTACGTCCAACTCCATAATTCCGATGCGCTGTGCGATCTCGGAGATGACGGCGTCGGAGACATAGCCGACCTCGTCCTGCGCGTAGAGCAGCATGGGCACGAGCGCCGAGCGCTTGAGCGGGTAGATGGTTACGAGATGGTCGAAGCGGGCGGCCAGCTCCGGCGAAAAGATCGTATTGGCGATTGTGCTCATCGATAAATTCCTAGGCCGCAAGGTGAAGCAGATTCCTCCGCTGCGCTGCGGAATGACAACAAGAAAACATCACTCACTATGCATCATCTCCCGCGCCAGTCGTTCGGCGGCAAGGTCCATCTCTTCGGCGATACCATTCAGTTTAACAGTTCCGTCTTCCTCAAGGCTGAAGCCGGTCTGATTGCCTTCACTATCTTGAAGCGTCTCGTGCGTGAAGCGAAGCCAGCGGCTTGCTACGCGGAGGGTGATCTCGTCTGCGCCGACTTCTACGACTGCATGATGCCGGCTGTTAAGTCCGTGGGCCGCGGCGTAAGAGCGAAGCAGCGATGCCCAGGAGGTCCAAAGTTCTCGGTGGAGTTTCGTATCCAACCGTTACCTCAGGGGCTAAAGCCCCTTTTCTTCCATTCAACTTCTTCGGCACGGCTAAAGCCGTGCCCTTAAGCAAAACTAACGATCAATTTCGCCGAGAACGATATCGATGGATCCAATAACGGCAACGACGTCTGCGAGCAGTCTGCCTTTGCACATTGTTTCAAGTGCCTGCAGCGTCGCGTAGGAGGGGTTGCGCATGTGTACTCGGTATGGCTTGGGGGTGCCGTCCGAGACGACGTAGTAGCCCATCTCGCCGCGGGGCGATTCGACGGCCTGGAAGACCTCTCCTGCGGGGACGGCGAAGCCTTCGGTGACGATCTTGAAGTGATGGATGAGCGACTCCATCTGGGTCTTCATCTGTTCGCGGTCGGGCAGGACGATCTTGGGTGCGTCGGCGACGATGCGGCCTTCCGGCAGGCCATCGAGCGCCTGCTGGCAGATCTTGACCGATTCGCGCATCTCGTCCATGCGAACGATGTAGCGTGCCCAGACGTCGCCAATATCGGAGACCGGCACCTTGAACTGGAACTTCTCGTAGCCCGAGTACGGCATGTCGCGGCGGAGGTCCCAGTCGACGCCCGAGGCACGCAGCGGCGGCCCGGTGACTCCGAGCGCGATAGCGTCCGCGGCAGAGAGATAGCCTACGTCCTTGAGGCGGTTGATCCAGATCGGGTTGCCAGTGAGCAGGTTTTCGTACTGCTGGATGCGATCCGGCATGATGTTCAGGAAGTCCTGAACCTGCTTGTAGAAGTCCAGCGGCGGTTCGAGCGAGAGGCCGCCGATGCGGAAGTAGCTGGTCATCATGCGCTGGCCGGCTACGTTCTCGAAGATGCGGAGGATGTCTTCGCGCTCGCGGAAGCAGTAGAGGAAGACGGTGAGCGCGCCGATGTCCATGGCGTGGGTGCCGAGCCAGACTAGGTGCGACTGGATGCGGGTCAGCTCGTTGAGCAGGACGCGGAGGTACTGGGCGCGTTCGGGAATCTCGAGGTCGAGCAACTTCTCCACTGCGAGGCAGTAGGCGAGATTGTTGGTCATCGGGCAGAGATAGTCGATGCGGTCGGTCAGCGGAACAACCTGCTGGAAGAACTTGGCTTCGCAGGTCTTCTCGATGCCCGTGTGCAGGTAGCCGATGTCGGGCGCGAGCGAGACGACGGATTCGCCGTCGATTTCGACCACAAGCCGGAGCACGCCATGGGTCGAAGGGTGCTGCGGACCCATGTTGATGATCATGGTCTGGTCGGCGGCAGGGTCGGTGCCGTGGTGCTTGAGTTTTGCGTCGGCTACGACGTCTTCGATACCGGGGTTGATCTGATCAGGGGCAGCAACGGGTGCCATTAGCGGTAGCCCTCCACGGGGTAGTCCTTGCGCAGCGGGTTGCCATTCCAGTCTTCGGGCATCATGATGCGGCGAAGGTTGGGATGGCCGCCGAAGTGAACGCCGAAGAGGTCGAAGACTTCGCGCTCGTAGAAGTTCGCCGAGGGCCAGACGGAGACGATGCTGTCGATGGATGGGTCTTCGCTGTCGAGGCGGGCGATGAGACGTATCCGCTGTTTCAGCGAGTGAGAGAGGATGTGGTAAGTGATCTGAAATCGTGGCTCGGAGGGGTACCAGTCGACTGCGGTCACGGTCTCGAGGAAGTTGTAACCTGCTTGCTGAACGGCCTGACAGGCGGCGATGACGTTTTCGCGGGCGACGGTGATGGTCAGCTCGTCGCGGTCGTATTTCGCATCGGTTGCAAGGGATGAAAGTGCTTTGACGGCGGCGTTGTCGGGGTGGGCCGCGAAGACGGCTTCGGTGCCGGTAACGGCTGTCGCGGGATCGTACATTAGAGGTCTCCCTTGTCGTTGGCCCAGTCGAGGATGCCCTTTTTCCATACATAGAAGAGGCCGACGGCTACGAAGCCCAGATAGACGAGCATCTCGTAGAAGCCGAACATGCGGGACCCAGTGATGGCTGGTAGGCGGCGGAAGATCACGGCCCAGGGAAGCATGAAGACGGCTTCCACATCGAACAGGATAAAGAGCATCGCGACCATGTAGAAGCGCACGGAGAAGCGGCCGCGGGCGTCGCCGATGGGGTCCATGCCGCTCTCGTAGGTGCTGGCCTTGGTGCGGGAGTTTTTATGCTTGCCGATGAGGAAGGAGACACCCACCATGCCGCATGCAAGTCCAAGGGCAACAAGAATCTGCAATACCAGAGGAAGGTAATTCCATACGTAGGGATAAGTTTGCATGGGCATCTTCGACTCTAAGATTGCGGCTGGCAAGTGTCAAGCCGAGGACGGCTTGTTGTGCCGCTATCGGAACAGCGCCAAGTAATTGTCGATCAGCGTGTTGCCCCACAGTGCGGCGATGAGTCCGCCAGCCGAGAGAAAGCTGCCGAAGGGAAGCCTCGTTGCCGCGCTGCCATTGCGCCGGAGGACGAGCCAGACGCCGTAGAGGCTGGCAAGGAGGACTCCGATGAAGAGCGCGAGGATGGCGGGGGTGAAGCCGAGGAAGGCGGCGATCATGGCGATGAGTTTCACGTCGCCGAGACCCATGCCCTCTCGGTGGCGGAGAGCCTTGTAGAGCCAACGGATGATCAGGAGGAGCAAGGCGGCTCCGATGACTGCGAGAATGCGGCCGCCGATGAGGCTCTCAGGGCCGGTGAGAAAGACGTTCCCGGCATCGGTGACGCCTCCGGGGCTGGAGAGGTGGATGCTGTGTTTGGTCAGGAGGACCTGGTCTTCGTGCGGGCCGAGAAAGATGGCCTGCGTGCAGACGAGGAAGATGCCGATCGTGATGCCGGTAAAGGTGAAGGCGTCGGGAAGGGTGAATGTCTGCCAGTCCATGACCATCAGGCCGATCAGGAGGAAGCCGAGGATGGCGAAGGCAATATTTTCGGAAAAGTGGGTCAGAAAGCCGCTCCATGAGTGCAAAGCATCGGCGTTCAGGAAGTAGACGTAATAGGCCTCGTAGGTTCGCAGACCTGCAGCGTAAAACCATATTCCCGTGGTGACTTCGACAAGCGGATATCGAAATGAGATGGAATGTTTGCAGTCGCGGCAACGGCCTCGAAGGATGAGCCAGCTTAGGAGGGGGAGATTGTCGTACCAGCGGATGGACGCTCCGCACTGAGGGCAGTGGGAACGCGGGTGGACAATTGATTCTCCCTTGGGGATGCGGGAGATACAGACGTTCAGGAAGCTGCCGAAGAAGAGACCTATGAGGGTGCCGAAGAGCTGGATCACAACTGAAGTATACGGTTTCGGCGTCCACCCTCTATGTGGAGTCTGGGGGCGTAAGTCCAGACTTAAGTCTCCTCTTTCGAAGACTTTGAGACTTAAGGTACCGGTGGGGAGAAAACCTCAAAAGTCAACGTGCATGCGAACAGCTTGAACGAACGCCGGACCGCGATCCCGGTTGTAACCAGGATGAGTGATGTATTGCAGATCGAGCGCGTAATAGACGCCGCGCCATGCGTGCAGGTTGTAGTAGCCCTCGAGGATGTTCTCGCGGCCGTAGTTCAGGTTGCCGTCGCCCAGCAGGAAGCCGAGGCCTCCGTAACGCAGATAGTTCTGGTGGTCCTTCTTGATGGCGTTCGAGACGAAGGCGATGCCAAGCTTGTCGAAGGGGCGCGACCAGCCGCGACCCGCGTAATCGCCCCCGAAGGAGAATGTCTGATCGACCTCAGTGTAGGCGAAGGACTCGTGCTGGCCCTCGTTCCAGCCGAAGCGGGTGAAGGCGCGGAGGTTCGAAGTAATCTCCTGCTCGGCGTTCAGGGCGAAGCCGTACTTTACGGAGCTGAACTGCCTGTGAGCGACAATGTCGGGCGTGGCGTCCTGGCCGGCGAAGTATGCCTTCACGGCGTCGCGGTAGAGCCCCATATTGGCGTGGTTGACGAAGCTGAGCACACGGATGGTGCCTTTGCGGTCGGGAGAGACGAGTTTGCCAAGCAGAGGCTTCCGGAGTTCGAACTCCATGTTCTGGCCGCTGGCCCGGCTGAAGGCCCAGTCGAGGTCGATGCCGTTGGCCACGGTGGGCATGGCGGCCAAGCCGTAGCGGGCGGACCAGTCCTTATCGTGGTATTCGAGGACGGCCGCATAGGTGTAACCGCGCGTATCGGCCGCATAGTCCCATGCCCCGTTGTTGTCGACGGTCCAGTTGAGGAACTGGAGGTGGCTGTCGGAGCCGACGGAGTTGATATCGAAGTAGTCGGGAAGGCTCATCTTGCCGACGTGCAACTCAAAGCGGCGCTCGGGGGCTTGCGTAGCCAGAGAGAATGGCGTGCGTTCGCTGTCGACCAGCTTGTCGGTCAGGCCAACGGTCTGGTGGATCTGGACGCGGGCGATGTAGGGCTTCGAGCCCAGGCTGGGATTGCGCACGACGTCGAGATTGGTGAATCCGGCCAGTCCGAGCGCCTCGCTAAGACCGCGCCCACCGGAAGACTCAAGGTCGAGGATGGCGTCGGTGTTGTAGCGCGGGTTGGTGTTTACCTGGAGCCCCGTGTAGAGAGTCCCGAGCAGGGAGGTCTTGTACTCGCCGTGGCTGAGGAAACTGTTTGGGCCTTCATAGAGCGAATGGAATGGGCCTTTGGACTGGAAGATGATGTTCACTTGGCCGGTGATCAGGTAACGTGCGTTTTCCGGATGGGGAAAGACGGTCGGTGCGGGGTCGTCGGAGGGGACCGGAGCCTCGGGCAGATGGGCCGTGTGGCCTGGGCGCGAGTCAAAGTCGCTCTCGTGCTGGGCGAGCAATTCGGCTGGGAACAGGATAAGGACAAGCGACAGGCAAAGGAGTCGACAGCCCCGGAGAGAGATTGAAATCATGGAAAGACGATCTTCAGACCTGCACGTTAACAGAGTGCGAATGGGCGTGCGGAGGTCTGGCTCTTGAGTCGTCATAAATGGATTCATTGTCGTCGATTGAGGGCTTTGGTAAGTACTATACCCCCCCACCGTATATGGTCAGAGCTAATTCTGATGAAAGGAATTAGGTCAACGTCTTCGGACGGTTGTTCTGAGTTGCAGCTAGCGACTTTTCGCTCCGATAGCCACCAGGCCGATACCGCCGAGCAGGGCAATGGTGCTTACGAGGGGAGAAATAAGCAGGGTGTCCTTGGTTTTGTGGGAGATTTGTACGGGGCCAAGGTCGACGTCCTTCTTCTGGTGGGTGAAGGAGAGGCCTCCAGTGGCGAAGCCGATGATGCCGAAGAGGATGAGAAGAAATCCTAGGATGAATGCGAATTTCATGGACGGGGACCTTTCCTGCTCGGAAGTTTTGAATTGTGACTCTTCAGACTTAAACTTCATGGTTTGATGCGTATCTTGCTGCAAATAGATGCATTGATGGGGGCCAGATGATCGGGCTTGCCTGCGTGGGGCCTCAGGAGTAAGCTGCCTTTACACGGGAAAGGAGGATGATCCAGCCTATGGATATCCAATACGTTTCCTATCCACTTGAAAACAAAAGATAAACTCAAACGCTGCAACGACTTGCGCTTTCTCATGCTTCTCATCTTTGATCAGAGTTATCACTAGACAGCACCTATCACGCGCTAAAACGTACAAAACTCCTTAGAGCGTACAACGGAATTTCCGAGGAAAATTGCACCCTTTTGGGGGCTATTTTATACGCCAAATCTTCGCCATCGATACGCTGTCTCGGTCCTGCTTCGGAACGCAAGGTAGCCACCGCTAATGAGGCATTCGGTGTCATTGGATTTTGAGGTGGCCCACATACATGCGTTCGAGCCATGTCGCAATCATTTGCGGATCGAATCGCACCGTATAGCCGATACGCAGAGAGGGAATTCGTGATTCCTTCGCCATTCGATAGATGGTTGGGGGACTTACATTCAGCACTTCGGCGACCTCGTTAACAGACATAAGAGATCGTCGTCTCCTGATGGTTGAGATAAAACTGTCACCTGAACTCACTTCGATGTTGGGCATTAGCTGAATCCATAATAACCCATAATAGGTTATTATGTCGAAATGGCAGTCGAACGTCCAAACCTCAAGCTGGAGATGTCAAAAAATAGCTGAACACGACCGAGTGGAACTATGCTGCTCTCTGGCTAATGGCTTTAATGATCGCCTGCTTGAGTCTCCCAAGGCGGGGAAAGGAGTTGGTTGTTTATTGAGTCAACTCTTCTTCACGAATGTTCGAAGAAAATCAAGTGGGTCAATCTTGAACACCTCGGCTAGTTCGAAGAACTCGATAACGTCGAGTCGGCGCTCGCCGCGCTCAATTTTCGAAACGTACGACTGAGGCTTTTGGAGCTTTTTTGCAACCTGTACTTGGGTCAAGCCGGATTCTTCTCTCGCCGCTATGAGCAGCTTTCTGAATTGTTCAGCTCTATCAGTAAAAGTGGCGCGGGTCACACAGTGGAGCCTAAAACCTCAATTGGGATAAACCCAAAAAAGGTTATGATGAGCCTCCGAGTTGGCAGCGGCGGGGAATCGCAAGAAAAGGTCAACATATACAACTGGAATTCTGAATTTCTTGGCCAATTTATAAAGGTGAATGGATTCACCAGAGCATGTGGGCCACCTCTTTGACTAAAATCGGCGAATGTCGTCGTTTGATAGTTGCGACGAGAATTTCCCCTGTTTCAACACTGATTGTGTGTGACATACTGGCTCGTTTCGGATTATCAGTAAAGTTCTCATTTGTCCGCTAAGGAGAAAGGCCGAATGCGTTATTGGTGGGTGAATCAGAACCAAACGCATCGGCAGGAAATCAGCGGAGGATATCTCTGGTCTCCTAAGCGCTCACAAGGCGACAGGCGCAATCCGTTTTATGAATCCATGCGAGAGGTATCTCCAGGAGACCTCGTCTTCTCGTTTTTCGACACGCACATATATGGGATTGGGATCGCCGTTT
>DATDHL010000342.1:0-3114 GCA_036521575.1 Edaphobacter sp.
AACCGGCGTCCGCACTCCATGGAAAGACACCGCCGTCCTCACCATCCTTCTGCTGGCCCGCGTCGCCTACGCTGTCATGAAACGCCTGCGTAAACCCGTCCCAGCCCGCACTCCTGTATCAACCCGGTAAAGCATCCAACAAAAAAGCCACTCAGCCATTGCCGTTGCTTTTCTTGTTTGTCATCCCCGAAGGGGATCTGCTTCTGTCGTTTCTGACCCAACCCACCCGCAAAAACCTGTCAAGCCAACATCCCCCTATCTCACATTAAATCAATAACATCCACGTGCCGAAAACCCTATCTCAACCAGCTATACTAATAAGAGAGTCAAAAAAAGGAGCCTCGGCCAAAGCCGGGGCTCTTATTCTTTCCGCTAAAGCACATAGAATGAATACTTTAACGATAAATAATTTGGAATGAATACTTTGCATCGGAAGTCCAAACCAAACCGTTTATTTCGAAGACTTTAGGACCAATCATAGGGGGAGGGGGCACCCTTGCATGATCGGTCGCAACTTCACCCTCAGATCAAGGTCTAACCCGCAAGAGAGCAACCGAGCATTAGCATGCGCAGAAATCTATCCACCGCCGTCATCCTCGTCGCGCTGACGTCGCCCCTGCTCGCGCAGAATCAGCCCCCGCAGACAAGACCGCCCCACCCCTCATCGACTCATCCCAAACACGCAACTCCCCAAAAGCCAGCCCCGCTCCCCCCACTCACCCAGCGCGAAAAAGCCCTCCAGCTCCTCAACCGCTTCACCTTCGGCCCACGCCCCGGCGACGTCGAGCACGTCCTCGCCCTCACACCTGAAAAATGGCTCGAGCAGCAACTCAACCCGCAGACCATCAACGACGACGCCCTCAACAAGCGCCTCAACGACTACCCAACCCTCAACCTGCAACCCGATCAGGCACTCCTCCAGTTCCCCGACCGAGGCACCCTCCAGCAGGTCGCCGACGGCAAGCGCCCCATGCCATCCGACCCCAACCTGGCCGCCCTCTACGAGGTACAACTCTACAAACTCAATAAAGACAACGCAGCGAAAAAGATCAACGCCGACGGCAAGCCCGCCGTCACCCCACCCACCGAAGCCGAACTAGCCGACCAAAAGAAACAAGACCAGGCCACCGCCGCCCGCATAGCCGGAGACCTCTTCACACTACCAAAAGAGCAGCGCATGGCCGCCCTCATCAAGCTGCCCGTGCCCGACCGCATAGCCTTTACCACCTATGTCGCGGGAGACCATCGCAATCTCCTCCTCGGCCAGTTCACCCCTCGCGAACGCCAGCTCTTCAACGCTATGGCCGCCAACATCGGAACCTCCTACCAGATCATCAACGAGCTCTCGCAGGCCAAATTCCTCCGCGCCATCCTCTCCGAGCGCCAGCTCCAGGAGGTCATGACCGACTTCTGGTTCAATCACTTCAACATCTACATCGGCAAAGACTCCGACCAGTGGTACACCACCACCTACGAGCGCGACGTCATCCGCAAAAACGCTCTCGGCAAATTCCGCGACCTGCTCCTAGCCACTGCAACCTCACCAGCCATGATGGTCTACCTCGACAACTGGCAATCCATCGGTCCCAACTCCCAAGCCAACGGAGTCAACCCAGCCAATCCGAACTCGAAGAAGGGCAACCGCGGCCTCAACGAAAACTACGGCAGGGAAGTGATGGAGCTCCACACCGTAGGCGTCAACGGAGGCTACACCCAAGCCGACGTCACCGCACTCTCGGCCATCCTCACCGGCTGGACCGTCGACCGGCCCAATCAAGGCGGACCCTTCCAATTCGACGCCAAACGCCACGAGCCCGGCATGAAGCAATGGCTCGGCCACACCATCGCCACCACCGACGCCGAGGCCGCAACTCTCCCCGCCAATATCCCAACCGGCATGAACGAAGGCGTCGAAGCCCTCACCCTCCTCGCCACCAGCCCAAAGACAACGCACTTCATCAGTTACAAACTAGCCCAGCGCTTCGTTGCCGACGAGCCACCGCCCGCCCTGGTCGACCGCATGGCCGCTACCTACCTCGCTACCGACGGAGACATCAAAGCCATCCTCCGCACCCTCGTCCAATCGCCCGAGTTCAACTCCCGCAAATACTTCCACAACAAAGTCAAAACCCCAATGGAGTTCCTCGCCTCCGCCTTCCGCACCACCGCCACTGATCCGGTCAACCCCGGCGCCCTCGTCAACACCATCAAGTCCATGGGCATGCAGCTCTACTACGCTCTTCCGCCTACCGGCTACTACATCACCGCGGACCACTGGATGAACTCCGCCGCTCTCGTTGACCGCCTCAACTTCGCCTACGCCCTCACGGGCAACAAATTCGCGAACCAGAAATTCGACTCCGCGCACGTCCTCGCCTTCGGCCTCATGGCCCAGCCCGCAACCAGCGAGTCGACCACGCAGACCCAGCACGCCCGCTACGCCGAAACCGTCCTCACCACCGACACGCCACCCACCGAAACCGCAGGCCCCGACGTAGCTCTCCGCGTCCTCGAATCCACCCTCATCGGCGGAGAAGTCTCTCCGCAAACCAACCAACTCATCCACAAACAGATCGCCCAGCTCACCACACCCGACACCCCACCCACCGACACCCTCAACCTACTCACCGCCCTCGTCATGGGTAGCCCCGAGTTCCAACTCCGTTGACGCTCTTTTCATCTACTATGGAAGACCGCGAGGTCTCCCCATGCCAACCCTCACGCAAAAGTCCGATCCACATCACGAGCATCTCAGCCGAGTACGCAGAATCTGCGCAGCTCTCCCAGCCACCTCCGAAAAGCTCTCACATGGCGAACCGACTTTCTTCGTCAACAAAAAGGTCTTCGCCATGTTCGACAACAACCATCACCACGACGGCCACATAGCCATCTGGGTCCCAGCGCCTCTCGGAACCCAGCAGCACCTCATCCGCACCACGCCCGGAACATTCTTCAAGCCACCCTACGTAGGAGTACGCGGTTGGGTGGGCGTCGAACTCGACCGAGTCAGCGACGACCAGCTCACCTACCATCTCCTCGAAGCCTGGCGCATCATCGCACCAAAAAAACTCCACACCTTCGTCGACCCGCTACTTCATCGCGCCTGACCACTTA
>DATDHL010000343.1:0-2588 GCA_036521575.1 Edaphobacter sp.
TGTTTCCCGCCACTGCCTGACGACTGTTTACCGTACTGCGCCTCCGACTGGAGTCATTCCTGATTCGCGGCCGATGGCGATGACGAAGTAGTTCGCGGGGGCGTCGCCTACGTTTTTGATTCCGTGCATGACCTCGGAGGCTGCGAAGATAACGCCGCCGGGGCCTACGCGCTCTTTCTTGCCGTCGTTGTCGAACTCGATGGTGCCCTCGCGGATCATCATGAACTCGGAGTGGCGGTGCTTGTGGGCGGGGTGCGGCATGTGGCCGGGAAGGAGCGTGGTTTCGTGCATCTCGACTGCTTCGCCGGTGGGGAGGACGCCTTGAATGACTGCTCGGGAGACGCCGTTTTCGGTCTTCTTGACCGGTAGCGAGTCGAAGGGAAAGGCCTGAGGGGTTGATAGCACCTTTTCGCCTGGCATTGCCTGAGCCTGAGCTGAAGCCGGGACAGTTCCCATTGCGGCAAAAGCTGAGAGGGTTACACAAAGATCACGACGGTTTAGATTTTTCATGCCCGCCATCGTACCTGACCCTGCGTGGCGCTGGCACTATTGAATTACTTCTTCACATCTCCGCCGATGGCGACGACGACGTACTTCGCGGGTACGGTTCCCACGTTTCGTACGCGGTGCACTGTGCCGAGTGGGACATAGATTATGTCTCCCGGGCCGGCCTTCTCGGAGGTGTCGTCATGGTCGAACATCACGTCTCCCTCGCGCACTACGATCAGTTCGGAGTGATGAATCGGGTGCAGCGCCACGGGAGGCGATCCCACCGGCTGGATCGACTCGTGTGCGGCTACTGGCTCTCCAGTGGTGAGGGTTCCACGCAACAGGCTCCGGCTCTCGGTTCCGTTGGGAGATTTGTTTGCCGGTGTCTGATCCGCGGCGTATACCTTTGGTTGCGTCAGAACACCAGGTGTGCCCGGGGCTGGTGCGGCCTGTGCCGCTGCGGCTACGCACGTCGAAATCGTCATGAGGTACAGGGCAAAAACGTGCCATTTCGCGATGGTCATGCGGCCATCGTACGCCAAGTCTCTGAGGCTGGAGTATCCTCACCCACATCAATCGAGCCTTCAGAAAATGGCATGGATAGGTCTGCCTGACCGTCGGCAAAATATCAGTGGCCGCCCATGGCCTCGGGATCGAGCTTGGCGTTTTTAGGCGGCAGCCGCATGATGAACGGCAGGGGAACGAGGCAGAAGATGACCATGGAAAGAATGAAGAAGGCGTTCTTGTAGCTGAGCATGGAGGCCTGCCGGAGCATGTCTTGATAGGCTCGGCCGATGGCCACCTGTGAGGCGGTGGCGACCGGCATTCCGTGGGAATGCAGGTAGTCGGCCATGCGGTTGATGTAGAGGCGATACGGGACGCTGTTGGGAACGACATTCGCAGCGAGCGTTGCCTGGTGCACCTGTGCACTGCGAGCGATATAGGTGGTGAGCAGGGCAGTGCCGGCGCTGCCTCCGAGGTTTCGGGCGAAATTCGAGAGGCTGGAGATCTGGTTGGTCTTGCTCATCGGGACACCGACGTAGTTGAGCGTGCTGATGGGGATGAAGACGAAGGGCAGTCCTATGACTTGTGTCATACGCCAGATGGTGACCGTGCTAAAGCTGGTGTAGAGATCGAGCCGCGTGAGGTTGTAGATGCCGAGCGCCGTGGCCATGTAGCCGAGCGCGACCATGAGGCGTGGGTCGAATTTGCCCAGAGATCGGCCTGCGACAGCCATCATGATCATCATGACGAAACCGGCAGGGGAGAGCACCATGCCGGCTCGTTCAGCGGTGTAACCGAGAAGGACCTGTAGATACTGTGGGATGAGGACGGTCGAGCCGAAGAGCACCATGCCGAGGATGAGTTGCAGGAAGACGGCGGTGCCGAAGTTGCGATTTTTCAGGAGCTTGAGATCGACGATGGGGTCGGCGTGGTTCCACTCCCAGATGGCGAAGACGACGAGGGTGACGGCCGCGAGCAAGGCAAAGGTGACGATCATGGGCGAGCCGAACCAGTCCTTCTCCTGGCCCTTGTCGAGGGTGAACTCGAGAAAGCCTACGCCGGTGGCGACGAGGCCGAGGCCCATGAAGTCAACCTTGGAGTGCTTGGCGGCTTCGCGACGGACTTTGAGTTGCGGTGGGTCTTCGACCATGCGGTTGCTGAGGTAGAGCGAGATCAGGCCGATGGGGATGTTGATGAAGAAGATCCAGTGCCAGTTGAAGTTGTCGGTGATCCAACCGCCGAGCGTGGGGCCGATGGCGGGCGCGACAACGACGGCCATACCGTAGACGGCGAAGGCCTGGCCACGTTTTTCGACGGGGAAGGTGTCGGCGAGGATGGCTTGCTCGCTGGGGGCGAGGCCGCCGCCGCCGGCTCCCTGCAGGATCCGCGCGAAGATGAGAAGGGGCAGGGAACGAGCGAATCCGCACAGAAGCGAGCAGGCGGTGAACACGGCCACGCAGGTCATGTAGAAGCGCTTGCGGCCGAAGCGGTTGGAGAGCCAGCCGGAGATGGGCAGGACGATGGCGCTCGAGACGAGATAGCTGGTAAGGACCCAGGTGGCCTCTTCCTGGCTGGCTCCGAGGGTTCCGGCCATG
>DATDHL010000344.1:0-6653 GCA_036521575.1 Edaphobacter sp.
TCCGGTCAACTGCGGGTTTACCAGGATCGCATCTCTTCAAGCCCCATGGTGCAGGAGGAGTACAAAAACCTCACGCGGGACTACACAACGGCGCAGGCGTTTTATGACAGTCTGTTGAAGAGCGTGAATCAATCGAAGATGGCGACCGATCTGGAAAAGCGTCAGCAAGGGGAGCAATTCAAAGTGATGGATGAACCGAACCTTCCGGATGAGCCCTCGTCTCCAAAGCGCAGTGCTTTTCTTGCTGGCGGGTTTGCGATTGGACTAGGGTTGGGATTATTACTCGTCTCGTGGACGGAGTATCGCGATACGGCGCTGCGCAGCGAGCGGGACATCTGGGCCTTTACGAAGCTGCCAACACTGGCTGTTATATCGCTGACCGGAGAGTCGCAGCCGGAGACAACGAAGCAAAGATGGACGTTCGGTCGACGCAAGCCAAAGATCGCAGCGGCTGGTAAACCGCTGATGAATGCGGGCGGGTAACGATGTACAAAAGCTTCTTCAAACTGCAGAGCAGTCCCTTTGGTACCAGTCCCGATCCTCGGTTTCTGTACATGATGCCGCATACCCGCGAGGCGCTTGCTTGCCTGGAGTATGGCATCTCGGCGCGGAAGGGATTTACGGTGCTCACGGGCGAGGTCGGAACTGGCAAGACTACCCTGCTGAGGCGGGCTCTTGCATCGTTTCATAACCGAAGAGTATCAACCGCATTCGTTTTTAATCCACGGCTTGATGTCTTGGATTTTCTCGAGTTTGTGCTGACTGACTTTGGTATCCCCCCCGCGACACGCACCAAATCCGGCATGCTGCTGCAGCTCAATCGATGGCTGATTGAGCGGTTTCGCATGGAAGAGACCTGCGTCGTCGTCGTGGATGAGGCTCAGAATCTTTCGTGGGATCTGCTGGAAGAGATTCGGCTATTGACGAACCTCGAAACGTCATCGGAGAAATTGCTTCAGATCGTACTTTCGGGGCAGCCCGAGCTTGAAGAAAAGCTTCGCCATCCAAGTGTGCGCCAGCTGCGGCAGAGAGTTTCTCTATGGTGTCGTACGCAGGCGCTGACCGAGAGCCAGACGCATGCCTACATCGCTGAACGGCTGCGCATTGCCGGCGCAACCTGGCCCTTATTTTCACTCGATGCACTCGACCTGGTGCATCGTTACAGCCGCGGAATTCCGCGCATCATCAATCTATTATGTGAGCACTCGCTGATTGTGGCGTATGTCGAACAGGTGCAACAGGTGACGGCGGCAATGGTGGAGGGAGTGGCGGTTGAACTGGAGTTAGAGACCCAGCCGTTTCTCATTTCGACTTCTGCAATGGGTGGAGGCGGGCAGTCATCGCGAGCATATGGTGCTGATGGCCCTAACTTGATAACGAGTTTTAATGGAGAGATACCGGGAAGGCAAGATCGATGAGCCGCATATACGAAGCACTACAAAAGGCAGAATCGGAGCGCAAGCTGGAGCGGCACGAACGCGAAGCATTCGTCCCGGAACAGGTGACCAATAATCCTGTTCCTGTGCGGACGGCGTCTGCGGTTGCTGAGGAATACGATGCTGCTTCGATGCAAGCTATGACGGGTCATTTGACGGACGTGTTTGAGCCATCGCCGTTGATGCGTGACCGCGTGTCGGGGATCGATATGAATAAGATCGCTCAGCGACCATGGTCCCCAGTCCTGTCGCAATTGCCAGCGCTGTTTGATCGCGGTCCGTCCGTCGAGCAGTTTCGGAGTTTGCGCTCACGGATTTATGAACTCCGCGATATCAGCCCGTTGAAGTCGATTCTTGTGAGCAGTGGTTTGCCTCAGGAGGGCAAAAGCTTTGTCTCAGCCAATCTGGCCATCAGCCTTGCACGTCATAAAGGCAGCAAAGTGCTTCTGATCGATGGAGACATGCGCCGTTATACTGCGCACGAAATGTTGGGCTGCGAGTCCGAACCGGGATTGGCAGAATATCTGGCCGGAAAGGCTAGCATCGAAGAAGTGATGCAGCGACCAGATGCGTCGGATGCAAACGGATCTGGGAAGCTGTACCTGACGAACTTGACCTTTATCCCAGGTGGTAATGGCGGCGATAAGGCGGCCGATCTCTCCGGCAATCCGCGGTTTAATGAATTGATAAAACTGGCGGAGCCACATTTTGACTGGATTATTGTGGATTCTTCGCCGGTTCTCCCTGTGTCGGATGCGGTAAATCTGGCGCGGTCCTGCGATGGTGTGCTGCTGGTCGCTCGTGGAGGAGTGACTAAGTTTCCGGTGGCGCAGCGCGCGGCAAGCGAGTTGAAGGCCTCGAATATTCTTGGCTTCGTGCTCAATGCCGTAGAGGACAAACCTCAGGTTGGCGATTATTACGGGTACAACGCCAACAAAGAGTAACGGGGAGCATTTGACGCGATGATACGGCTGTTCAAAGTGTACTACCCAACCCGTAGTATCGTTCTGTTGTTGTGTGAAGCGCTCATTGTGAGTGGCTCATTTCTGCTCGCGACGATGTTGATTGCGGGACCGGATACCTATCTCGTCCTGAACTACGAGTATGGCGCGCTCAAGATCGGGGCCTTGACGGTGCTAACGCTGCTGTGTTCCTACTATTTCGATCTATATGAACCTCAGCGAATCTCGGGCAGATGGGAGATTTACTTTCGTCTGTTGCTCGTTCTCGGATTTCTATCCTTTCTCCTCTCCGCCATCATCTATCTGTTTCCCGACGCAGATATCGCCCATAACGTGCTGTTGGTTGGGTTGATCTTCCTGACGGTTGCGCTCGTGGCATGGCGCAGCGCCTACGGATGGATCCTGGGACGAGAAATATTCCGCGAGCGAGTCTATGTTCTGGGTGGCGGAGAGCGCGCGAAGACGATCGTGCAGACGCTTCATGCGCGTAAAGACGCGGGTATGGAGGTCGTCGGTTGGGACGCGGCCCCTTTGGACAAGATGGAACGCAAGGAGACTTTTCGAGCTGCGCTGGAATCTTTTCGGGGGGTTAATCCGCCAATTGACCGCGTGATCGTAGCTATGGAAGATCGTCGCGGTGAGTTGCCATTGCGTGAACTGCTCAAACTGCGTTTCAACGGAGTCGTGATTGAAGAGGCAGGTTCTCTGCTTGAGCGACTGACCGGAAAATTGCATTTGGATGGGCTTCATCCCAGCAGTTTTATCTATAGCGAAGGGTTTCGCGTGGGGCCGTCGCAGCAGATTGCGCGTCGTATCGTCTCTACGTTGACCGCAGCCACGGGATTACTCCTGTTTCTTCCCTTGCTACCCATTGTTGTGCTGCTTGTGAGGCTTTCTTCGCCTGGACCGATCTTCTTTCGTCAAACCCGTGTTGGTCTTGGTGGTCGCAACTTTACCGTCTATAAATTTCGTACCATGCGGCAGGATGCTGAGGTTGAAGGTGCCCAGTGGGCGTCGAAGAATGATCCGCGCGTGACCCGCGTTGGTATGTTTATGCGTAAGACACGATTGGACGAGGTGCCGCAACTTTGGAACGTGCTGCGAGGCGACATGGGATTCGTCGGTCCGCGACCAGAGCGTCCTGAATTTGTACCGTGGCTCTCCGAGCAAATCCCCTACTTTGATCTGCGTCATATGATTCGCCCCGGCCTCACCGGATGGGCGCAGGTACGGTATGGGTATGGAGCAACTCTGGCCGAAAGTCGCGAAAAGCTTGAGTTCGATCTGTATTACATCAAACACATGTCCCTCGGGCTGGATTTGCTGATCATGTTCGAGACGGTCAAGACCATTCTTCGGCGTCAGGGATCACAATAAGCTGAGCTTGGCAGGTCTGGGACGATCTTCGCGAAAGATCGTGTATTTCAGCCGGATTCCAAAATCTGTCAAGCCCCAACCAGGCATAACTCATTGCAATCAAATGACATCCTTGATGCCTATTCTCTCCCATCCACCAGCTATAATAGAAATAGAGAGCTATAGAGAGAGCCCCGCCAAAGCTTGGGGCTCTTTTCACTTAATATCAGACTTAGGTCCGGACCTAAGCCATCTACTTATAAGACTTTAGGACCAAAATTACCCAGGGGAGTACGGGACAGCCGACACCAAACGCTCCGAACTCGGCGATGAATCAATAAATGCGGGTGCGCGAGGAGAGGGTAGGTTTTAAGGTTCGCTCCGAGTTCTTTTTCACTGCCTGGGGCATGCGTAAGGGCCGCGGTGGGACTTCAGGCATGCCGACCTCGCTCAACTTATAGAGCAGGGAGCGATAGCTGATCTGAAGCCATTTGGCGGTCTTCTGACGGTTCCAGCTATTGGCTTGCAGGACCTTGAGGATGATCTGGCGTTCGAGGTCGTGCGTAGCCTGTTTGGTGATGTTCTTGAGCGAGATGGGTTCGCTGAGGTCAATATCGGTGGAGATGCCGCTTCGGGTTGGTTCGGGCATCATCTCGGCGACCAGGGCTTCTTCGCTGCCGATCAGGACATAGCTGCGAATGAGGTTCTCGAGCTGCCGGATATTTCCCGGCCAGTGGTAGTTCTGCATCAGTCGGATGGCACTCTTCGAGAGAAGTTCCGGTGTGTGATGGAAAACTTTTGCATAGTGCTCGATGAAGTAGTCGATCAGAATGGGCAGATCGGCAATGCGCTGACGTAGCGGGGGAAGATTGATGGTGACGGCGTTGATGCGGAAGAGGAAGTCGAGTCGGAATGTGCCGTCTTCGACCTGGCTGCGAAGGTCTGTATTCGATGCCGAGACCAGCCGCGTGGTGATGGTGCGGGCCTCATGACCGCCCACCCGAACAAAGGTGCCATCCTGTAGAACTTGGAGGAGCTTGGACTGGACGCCGAGATCGAGGCTGCCCACCTCATCAAGGAAAAGAGTCCCCATATGAGCTTGCTCTACGCGACCGAGTTTGGTGGTCATGGCCCCGGTAAATGCCCCTTTTTCATAACCAAACAGCTCGGTTTCGAGCAACGTATGTGGGATGGCGGGACAGCTTACCTTGACGAGAGACCCACGTGCGCGCATGGAAAGAGAGTGCAGCAAACGGACTGCGATCTCCTTGCCTGTGCCACTCTCTCCTTGAATAAGAACAGGAACGTCTGTTTCGGCTACCCGTTCAAGTTTGTTGCGGATAGCCTGCATGGCAGCCGTTTTGCCGAAGATAATATCCAGCGGTGGGAGACTCAGTGCTGCAGCGGATTCGGCATTGTGAACCAAGGTCTTTTTTTCCTATTGTTTTAATAGTCGGGCATGAACCACAACTCTGCAATTCCCTTCACAGTGCACGTAGGTCGCCAATCATTTGAATGTCAATGGGATTTAAAGGCTGAAACCTTGTGGATAGGTGAAGCCAAGGCCTCTGAGCGATGGGCTATGGCTGTAATCAGCTGTTTATCAGCAAAAACACGGTTACCGTGGAATGAATTACCAAAGTAACCATTGGTAAAAATAACCTTTTTCTCGTTCTTTTTGATTGGATAGCATGTAATCTAAGCCTACTTGGAGAGAAATAAGGGAAAACCTTTATCTCTTTTGTCAGCAAAATTATTAACATTTTTCTGTCGTAGGTCTCTCAAACGGTCTAGAATTCGCTCAGTAAAAGGATGCTGCGGGGAGTCTCCCCACCTCTGCGGCGAAAGAAATCCATAAGGTAGCGTGGATCCACAATGAGAGATAGAGATATGGGTCCAAGAGTCTTGCAAGGTTTGGACGTTAGATTCCGAACCGGCCTAAGGGGTGTTGTATGTCCGCTTCGTTGTCGTATCCGGTCTCTGCTTTTAAGTCCAGTTCTAAGGCCCGCTCCCAGATTCTAATTCTGGAGCCGGACATTGCAGTTCTCGATTACCTCAGATTGACTTTGGACGATCAGTACGCTCTTAGTCTCTTTTCTGAGGAACAGTCGCTGCTGGACCGACTCGATCAAAAAGAGGAGCCCGACCTGCTACTGCTGGCACTGCATGCGAACCGGGACCCGATCCCGCTGTTGACCCATATCCGTTGCACAAAACCGAATCTTCCCGTCGTTGTACTTTCGTGTTCGGCGGAGTTGCGGGATCTGGAGATGGTGATCCGGCTTGGGGTGCGCGCGATTGTGATGAAGCCGTTTACCGGCAGCGACGTAGAGCAGGCGATCGAAGAACACCTGGCAACGGCGGAGAAGAAGCTCTCGCCTGCTGACTCGCCGCGGGAGATTCCGCTGAACGAGTCACACTCGTTTGTACGGTCGAGCAAGCGGATGCGGGATCTGGAGGCTCAGGCCGCGCTGGTGGCACGGGCGGATATTCCGTTGCTGATTCTAGGAGAGAGCGGGACGGGCAAGGAGATTCTTGCTCTTTATACTCACATGATGTCTGCGCGGAGCCAGCGCATTTTCTTGAAAGTGAACTGTGCAGCGGTGCCGGCGGACCTTTTGGAGAGCGAACTGTTCGGCTATGAGCAGGGAGCATTTACCGGTGCAGTCAAGACGAAGCCAGGTAAGTTTGAGATCTGCTCAGGTGGAACGATCTTCCTCGACGAGATTGGCGAAATGCCCGCGATTCTACAGGCGAAACTGCTGCAAGTGCTGCAGGATGGAACGTTCTCACGACTGGGCAGCCGGTCACCGATGAAGGTGGATGTGCGCGTGATTGCGGCTACGAACATCAATATGAAAGAGGCGATGGCGAATAAGACATTTCGTGAAGACCTCTA
>DATDHL010000345.1:0-5951 GCA_036521575.1 Edaphobacter sp.
TATCGTTTCCATCAATTAGCACGCACCGACTCGACAATCCCACGTTACAATTTTTCTATGCCATCCAGAAGAAGCTTCCTCCTAGCCGCAACTGCAGCCGCCGCAGCTCCGTCTCTCAGTCTCCAGGCCCAGCGTCCCAGCACAGCACCGCCCTCTGACCTCAAGCTTCCCGCCCCAATCGCCGCCCTCACCAACCGCCGCTCCGAAGCCGTGCCCATCACTCTCGAAGAGCGCGAGCAGCGCGTCGAACGCGCCCGCCAGCTTCTCGCCCAGCACAAGATCGACGCCCTCGTTATCGCCACGGGAACCTCACTCAACTACTTCACCGGCCTGCGCTGGGGCCAGTCCGAGCGCTTCTTCGCCTGGGTCCTGCCCGCCAAGGGAGGCCCATTCATCATCTCCCCAGTCTTCGAAGAGGGCCGCGTCCGCGAGCGCATGGAGGCCAAGCCTGCAACGCTGCCGCAAGCCTCCACCACCAAGGTCTACACCTGGAACGAGGACGAGAATCCCTACGCTCTGCTCGCCAAAGCGCTCAAGGAAGCCGGCATCTCCACGGGAAAGATCGGCGTCGAGGAGCGCACCCAGTTCGCCTTCTCCGACGGCATCGCTCACGCCAGTCCCACCCTCACGGCCGTCAGCGGAACCCCAATCACTTTCGGTTGCCGCGGCGTCAAGTCTCCCGCAGAGCTGGCCCTCATGCGCCTCGCCAACGACGTCACCTTCCACGTCTACGAGGCCGTCTACAAATCTGCGCAGCCCGGCATGACCAACCGCCACTTCAGCGAGCTCGTCTCCGCCGCGTACAACCGCGTCGGCTTCCCCGGCGACGCCAGCTACCAGGTCGCCGAGTACTCCGCCCTGCCCCATGGCTCGCTCCAGCCGCAGGTCATCCGCGAGGGCGAGATCATCCTTATCGACGACGGCTGCACCGTCGAAGGCTACCAGTCCGACATGTCCCGCACCTTCGTCCTCGGCAAGGCTACTGACAAACAGAAGAAGGTCTTCGACATCGTCCACAAAGCCCAGGCTGCAGCCCTCGCCGCAGCACGCCCCGGCGTTGAGTGCCAGGCCATCGACGCCGCCGCCCGCAAGGTCATCGCCGACGCTGGCTACGGTCCCGACTACAAATACTTCAGCCACCGCCTCGGCCACGGCATCGGCATGGACGGCCATGAGTGGCCCTATCTCGTCCGCCGCAACACCACGCCGCTCGTTGCCGGTATGACCTTCTCCGACGAGCCCGGCATCTACATCACCGGCGAGTTCGGCGTCCGCCTCGAGGACGATTGGGTCGTCGCCCCCAACGGCGGCGAGATGTTCACCCCGCAAAGCCCCTCGCTCGAAGACCCCTTCGCCAAAGCCTGATCCATCAAGCGTAGGCGATAATAATCCGGTCGGCAGGCACGCAGTTCCAGCCCTGCCGACCGGAGCAAATCAAGATGACTCTCATCGTCCGCCGCCTTCTCGCTCTCTCCGGCAGCATCCTCCTCACCTTCAGCGCCGTTGCCCCAGCCCAGACCGCGGCTCCTCTCGCCCACGGCATCGCCATCGCCAACATGGACACCTCCGTCCGTCCAGGCGACGACTTCTACACCTTCGCCAACGGCGGCTTCCTCGCCCACACCAAGCTCCCACCGGACCGCGCAACGATCGGCGTCTTCACCGTCCTCACCGACCTCAGCTCCGAACGCACCGCCAGCATCATCCAGGATGCAGCCAAAGCCAACGCCGCAACCGGCACCGACCAACGCAAGATCGCCGACCTCTACCACTCCTACATGGACGAGGCCGCCATCGAGTCCCACGGCCTGACCGCCCTCAAACCCCACCTCACCGAAATCGCCGCGATCAACTCGCCACAGCAACTAGCTCACGCCCTCGGCCTCTCTATCCGCGCCGACGTCGATGCCCTCAACAACACCAACTTTCACACGCCGAACATCTTCGGCCTCTGGGTCGCCCCCAGCTTCAACGATCCCGACCACTACGCGCCCTATCTACTCCAGGGCGGCCTTGAACTCCCCAATCGCGACTACTATCTCTCCGCCTCCTCGCACATGCAAGATATCCGCGCCAAATACCAGACCCACATCGCCGCCATCTTCCGCCTGGCTGGCCTCTCCGATGCGGATGCCCGGGCGACTCGCGTTCTCGCCCTCGAGACCGAGATAGCAAAAGTTCACATCTCCCTCGCCGACAACGAAGACATCCACAAGGCCAATAACCCTTGGACTCCCGCCGACTTCTCCACCAAGGCCCCCGGCCTGGACTGGCCTGAGTTCTTCCGCGCCGCGGGCCTGCGAAATAAAAACGACAAACAGACCACCTTCATCGTCTGGCAGCCCACCGCCTTCACTGGTGAGGCCGCCCTCGTAACCTCCCAGCCGATTGATGCATGGAAGGACCTGCTCTCCTACCACCTCATCGAGGCCTACGCCGTTGGCGCATCCAAAGCCCTCGCTGACGAACGCTTCGCCTTCTTCGGCCAAACCCTCTCTGGCACACCCCAGCAGCGCCCACGCGACGTCCGCGGAGCCCATCTCGTCTCGGGCATCCTTGGCGACCCAGTCGGCCAGATCTTCGCCGCGCGCTACTTCTCCCCCGAGGCCAAAGCCCAGGCCGAAGCCCTCGTCTCGAACCTCATCGCCGCATTCCGCCAGCGCCTCGAGAACGTCACATGGATGGCTCCCGCCACCAAAGCCGAAGCCATCACCAAACTCGGCACCCTCCAGGTCGGCATTGGCTACCCCGACCACTGGCGCAGTTATGCCGCGCTTGAGGTCACTCCTGACAACCTCTTCCTCAACCTCTGGTGCAGCGATCTCTTCGAATACCACCACGATCTGAGCCGCATCGGAACCCCTGTTGACCGCAGAGAGTGGACCATGACGCCGCAGACCGTTAACGCCGTCAACCTTCCTCTTCACAACGGCCTCAACTTCCCAGCCGCCATCCTGCAGCCACCCTTCTTCGATCCCAAGGCCCCGGCCGCAACCAACTACGGAGCCATCGGCACCGTCATCGGCCACGAGATCAGCCACACCTTCGACTCCGAGGGCGCCGCATTCGACTCCAAAGGCCGCGTCCGCAACTGGTGGACGCCCGAAGATCTCGCCCACTTCAACGCAGCCGCCGCCAAACTGGCCGCGCAGTACGACTCCTACAAACCCTTCCCCGACCTAGCCGTCAACGGCCGCCAGACCCTCAGCGAAAACATCGCCGACGTCGCCGGTCTTACCGCTGCATACGACGGCTACCACGCTTCACTCAGCGGCAAGGCCGCCCCCATGGACGGCAACTTCACCGGCGACCAGCAGTTCTTCATCGCCTTCGGCCAGAACTGGGGCTCCGTCGTCCGCGACGCTGTCCTCCGCCAGCAGGTCCTTACCGACCCGCACGCACCCGGCCGGTTCCGCGCAGCCACCGTCCGCAACAACAACGCCTGGTACCCCGCCTTCGATGTCCAACCCACCGACAAGCTCTACCTCGCCCCCAAGGACCGCGTCCAGCTCTGGTAGCCGCAAACAAAAAGGACGGCAGGTTGTAATCCCTGCCGTCCCATTCATTCATCACCCACCTTACGGATTGCTCGGCGTGTTGGGCGTACCAGCAGGCTGTGCACCCTGCAGAATCAGGAAGTTCTTGACGTCCAGCGTGCTGTTGCCAAGCACCTCGCTATACGCCTGCCCCGGCTTCACAGTGTAGAAGTTATTGTTTCCCGTGATATTCCGATGGAAGAACTGCAGATCCCTCGGAGCATTCGCGCCGCCCGCTAACGTCTGCACTGCCGACAGCGTATAGATCAGCGGATTGACGTTGCCCAGTCGCCCCCCATTCAACTCAACCGCAAGCGCCAGCACACCGGCAAACTCCGGCGCTGAGGAACTGGTGCCGATCACTAAGAAAAGCTCTCCACCGATCCAAATCAGGACATTGCTGCGCGGAAGCACCGTGCAATCCTGTTTGGTGAGGTCGGCATCGATTGGGCAACCGCCCATCATCAGAGAAACGTCGGGCACAGCGCGGTGCCTGTCGCTTCCTGTATTGACGAGGAACTGATACGCAGGCTTGGTGAACACAGTACTGAATCCGCCTCCGGAACCCCATGTATTGTTGCCCACAGTAACCGTCTTAGTGGGGCTAAGCTTAAACTCTGCTGGTACTCGAGGGTCGAAGTCCGCGTTCTCACTCACGTAAGTAGCGTCATCAACACCCGGCGTCGCCGCAGTCTGGAGGTTCGTCCCGCCTACTCCCGTAACGTTCGGATCGTCTGCCGGGCTCTCGACCCCGGGAACAAAATTCGTCCCGTTCGTCGGATTGTTAGAAAAGGCCGCCGAATAGCAGCCGAGTGCGCCGCTATCCCCCGAGCTAGCTACGTACGTTATGCCCTGGGCGTTGCCCTGCTGGAATAGCGAGTGGAACGTCTTCAGAATGTCAGTAAAGTCCGTGCCGCCGTTATAGGCCGCGGTATAGTACAGCTCGCACAATCCGAACGACGAGCTGACGACATCAACCGCATTGTCCTCGTTCACCGCCGTATAGCCAGCGATCACGGAGTCATCGTTGAGATCAGGTATGTTGTAGAGCGTCTCCTGCGCACCCGGTGCGGTCCCCAGGGATATCTGCGTATCGAGAGAGGCTTCCCCCCCGTCGTCGCTATTAGGATCGAACGCGCCGCTTCCGCCGTTGACCGGTCGGATCGTCACCGTCGGTACAGGCAGGTTCGAGTTAGTCGAATAGGCCTGAATCAAGTGCACGCCGCCACCAAGATTGACGTTCGAGTTGAAGGTCTTCTCCAGGTCGGCAGGACTGATCACCGATGAGATGACGATGCCGATGTGAGAGCCGACGCCGGCAATCTGCTTCTGATGATGCGAGAACAGCGGCGTAATCTTAGTCTGGAACGAGGGTAGCTGATAGGCCTCGTTGAGATCGTTCGGGTAAAAGAAGCTAGCGTTACTGCTCAACCTGAAGAGCGGAGATGCAGACCCAAGAGACTGAGCCGACCGCACGGAATGCACACGTGACTGCAGATGAGTCGTGAACTCCGGGATGACGGCCCCCATGGAGGCCAGTTGGTCGGGCAGCGTCAGATGGCGATTGGCAGCAGCCAATTTGACACGCCCCTTTGGAGTCCGCACTTGCTGCAGATGCGTCGCAAACATCTTCTCAACGGCCGACGCGGGGCCCTCGACCTCGAGGTTCTGCGTCTTCTCGCCAACGACCGTGAAGCCTGCGGCCTCAAGCGCTTTCGTCACTTTGGCTACATCCGCGCGGCTGGGTCCGAACTGCGCCTTGAACTGCGTCGGCGTCAGCCAGTGATGATAGCTCGGCGAACTCGAATCGGTTTGATTTCGCAAAAGCTGGTCGAGCTCAGCCTGATGCGTCAAAGGCAGATAGACATTGAAGTGTGTGACGGCATTTGGATCGGCCGCCCCCATTGTCTGGACCTGCGTCGCGGTCGACGCGCTGTTCGTTTGCGCAAAGCTTATCGGCATTAAAACGACGAATAGAGCGCCTGTTGCAAGCAAATGGATTCTCATGATCCTCACCTTCAAGATTTAGCGTAGGGTTCTGGGGGGCGAACCGCATCACTGGCCCGTGGGGGTGTCGCGCCTCGCGACTCACTATATCCCCCTCCGCCCGCTTTGCATAGCAACAAAACTAGTCCTAACCGCAGCAGCACAAAGAAAAAAGGCCACCCCGACCGATTCGTCAGGATGGCCCTTGATACCGCGACTGCGGCTACGGCATCACCAGCACCTCAACCCCGCTGGCGGCATCCGCATTCCGATATACACTCTCCGTTGCCTTCACAAACTGCTCCGGCTTTGCCAGCGGAATCTCCACAAACGTCTGCGGATTCCTATCCACCAGCGGGAACCACGAGCTCTGCACCTGCACCATAATCCGGTGCCCCGCACGGAACGTATGGTTGATGTCCGGCATCT